>NZ_CP067021.1 GCF_016599715.1 Acinetobacter sp. CS-2 | reverse complement strand
CGATTTCCTTTAATACGTCTACTAATTTTTCTAGCTTTCGACCTTCCTCAGTTAAAGAATATTCAACCTTAACAGGAACTTGTGCATAGACTTCTCTTAAAATAAAACCTTCTTCTTCTAAGAAACGTAGCTCTAAAGTCAGCATTCTTTGAGAAATATTAGGAATTGCTCTGCGTAACTCATTAAAACGCATTGTTCTTTCTAATAAAAAAGAAATAATGAGCATGCGCCAACGGCCACCTAACACCGTCATGGCTTCTTCGACTGTACAGCCTGAAATGTTATCTTTCATAGATGATTACTAAGTATAATAAATATACCTACATAACAAAAAAATGCCTAATTTACAACCTATACCTAATTATAAATAATGCTTCTATCTAACCCATCACGGATATTTACAGTTTTGTTTAAATTCTGCGGTTCTATACCATACAGCTTTAGACCATCACCTAGAACGAGATCATCTACACGCTTTTCAAAACGAGTAAAGAAATCGTTCAGTCTTTGGAAGACTGGTGGTTCATCTAACAGTTTGGCCATGTTGTTTAATGTTTTACTTAGACCGTTCACAAGATTGAACTTTTGTTGACGGTCCAAAGACAAGCTGTTCGATGTATCTAAAAGGGTGGTGAGGCTTTCTTGAACCTTTTGATAGTTTTGATCATTGGTCACATTACTGACAATCAAATGCACTACTTTGTTTTTGATCTTCAATGTATCCAGATTCAATTGATCAAATGCAATGGTCCTATCAGTAAGATTTTCTCTAAATGTTTTGAGATTCTGCCACTCTGGATGTGCAGCCTCTAAATCAGATAAAACTTTCATGATTGACGCACGGTATTCGCTATCAGACGCACTAATCACAAAAAGTTCAGGATACGACCGCTTCTTAGAAACTTCTTCCTGAGCTTTATTGAGCTTATCTTCAGCGACAGCAATTGAACCCTCAACATCGGCATTACTAATACCAGCTTCATGAATTAACTTTCTAGCTTTATACATTTCTGCTGAATGAAGCCAAAAAGCGGTAAAGATAGCTGACTTAGCGTAGCTTTGATGATCGATACCTTGCTGAAGGTTTTGTTCGGGAATGGTCGAACGATCCACACTCTGCAATTTAACTGTATCTTTGTTGATGTCCTTGGATACATCAATATGTACTTTGGTATTTTGCATGCTATCCATACTTGGGTTTGTGCTAGTGGTTGGTTCTTTGGCACCCATTTTCTCGAATTCAATATCACCGGCTTTAATCTTTTGATGGCCATCTGCAGTAGCGACAACTTTCAAAACATCATTTTGAACTTTGGTGACATCAATTTCAGAAAGGATCTCCATGTAAGACTTAATGCCCTCAAGAGTCATGACGGGCGAAGATACGGGTGCCGTAGCGGTTGGAGTTGATTTATCATCAAATGCTTTATCAAATGACGGCGGTTGGTACTTTGGTTTTGCATAGGATTTCGTGCTACCTGTACCAGCTGGTCCATCATAGTTAGCTTTTGATAGATCTTGTTTACGCTTTTCAATATTTGCGTTGTAATTTTCAATATTTGCTTGGTTTTTAGCTCGTATGTTCTGCAATTCCAGATATTTTTCATCTGATTGTGCAATCACAATGCCGTAATTCGGTTGGTATTCTTTATTAGGGAACTTGGCTGCATAAGCTTCGCGTTGACGGTTGTAGCGGTTAATTGCATACGCAACTTCAGGGATCTTGTTGTCTATACGTTTGACGGCGTTATTTAGTTCTTTTGCCAACTCTGTAGCTAAACGTTCAACACCTAAATATTGACGAGCATCATCCCAATCAGAAACAGATAATTTATTTTGGAAAACTGGGGGTAGGGTGATACGTGTTTTTTCATGTTTGCTCACATCACCTAACACACCACTTAATGAAAAGTTGTGACAAGCTTCTTGTAAGCCAGGATTCAAACCAGACTCAAGCGTTTGGCCAGCATCGTTATCATAACCAACAAATATATTGGCTTTAGGATTGATGCTGCGGATAAGCTCAGCAACACTTGAGATATTGGATTTACTGTATGACGCTAAAACTTGTGTGTTTTCTGCAGTAAAACCCTCACCCAATAAACCAAGCTCTAATCCGGCATCCAACGCCTTACGTGCGCTGATCGCTGTTGCCCAACCCTCCTTGATCAAATAGTTCTTTGCATTCGGGTTAAAGACTTCATAGCCAACATCAGGATTTTTGCTAACAGGCAAGAATGCATCTTTCGTTTTGGCTTTATCAAAAAAGTACTTGCCCTTATGCAGTACTTCTTCAAGCTTGTTGGTTTCCTTGTTGCGCTTTTTTTGGCGATGGTGGGTGATACGCTGTAAATTGACGACTTTGTTATTAGTGTCAATTAACGGTGCAAGAATGACAGCTCTGCTTTTACGTAAATCAAAGCCTTTTTTCTTTTCGCCCTCAATCTCAGGTTCAAAGTTGATGAAATGCTTTTGATACGCTAATACATTCTCTACTGTTTCAACGAGAAGCTGTTGATTGGTAGCTGATTCAGGAAGTTCACGCTTTACTGCTTCAATGGCTTCATCACGGGTAAAGTTATCTTTACGCATGATTTTAGCGCCGTATGGCTCTAGGTTCTTTTCAACCATATACGGCATTTGTCGAATGTCGCGTTTAAAGGTCTGAATGCTTCCAGTTTTATTATTAAAAAATGAATCGTCAATAACTTTACCAGCACGTTGCCACTCAATACGGATAGCGATTTGTGCAGCTAAGAGCTCTTTTTCTTGTTGAAGTAGATGCTTCTTTTGAGCTTCTTCAAACTCACGTACACGGCGATCAACATCTTCTTTACTTGGTGGTTTGTAGTTAGGGTTTGAATCTCGTTGAGGCTTGATTACGTTCTTATAGTGGTCAGCAAAAGCAATTGAGATTTCAATGTCAGTTACACCAAAGCGGTGTCCTTTGAGCACTGGCCAGTATTCACCAGTATCACGGTTCATGTTTGGATAGATCCAATACATCCCTCGTGGTTTGACATTATTGCTACTTGATTTACTAGGGTTATCTGATTCGGTGAGGCAAGGCACTTTTTCATCAAATACGGTCACGAATTGATATTTACCAGATGACTTGAATACGAATCCGTAGTTTCGCTCCAGTTCTTCTTGGAAAAACTGAAACATCGTATTTAAATCACAATTATGTCGGGCGTTCGGTACTTTCTCAGCCATAACAATTCCAATTTCTAATATATATTCAGGTGCAATGTGCTACCCAGGTTGCATAGGACTATTAATCATATGCTTAAGAAAATTTATACTTTTAGTATATACCGATTCTAAAAACATTTCTGTTTAATCTTTAATATAAGCTATGTCTAATAAAGGTTTAAAGAAAAATTAAAAGTTTTAATTTATTATTTTAATAAAAAGGTCTAAGCCCTCAATGTTATAATTTACAGACATAAATAGGTTATGAATGACCACTTATTTAGGGTTAAATTACTTTTATTAATTTGAGGTTTATATGTCAAAACAGTTTTTTTCGGGTTCTGTTGTAATCAATGGCAACGCCAATGTATACAGTTCAGCTTCAAACAAACAAATCGTTGGAAGTGGAAAACGAGTGACTAAGCAAGTACCTGTAAGCCCATTTAACGAAATCTGTATGAATGGTCCAATGAGTCTGAAGTTTTTTGCTTCAAGTGATTCTAAAATGGAAATTACTGCAGACGATAATATTGTGGATCTTATTAGTGCTACTTTTCAGGGTGGTGTATTGGTTTTAGCTATTCAGGACAATGTGAGTTTTAGTACTCGTTCACCGTTAGAAGTATCGATCACTTACCCAACTTTAAAAGCTATTGATTTAAAAGGTTCAGGCAATATCCAGATCTTAAATCTAAATGAAGATAAATTTACCGCAAGTATTAGTGGATCTGGAAATATGGATTTAGACGGTACCATTGAACACTGTGTCTTATCTTTGAAAGGATCAGGCAATTTTGATGCGTTACCACTGAAAAGCACCAATTTAGAAGTGGCGCTATCTGGTTCAGGCAATATCTTTTGTACAGCTATCAATTCAGCTCAAGTACAGCTTTCAGGCTCAGGCAACGTTAAAGTTTATGGAAACCCAATCCATAAGACACAAAACCGAACTGGCTCAGGACAAATTAGTTTTAAATAGGTCGATAAACCTAGTTCAATGAAAGTTTAGAGAAAAATAAACCCCAAAAGTTTGCTACCTTTGGGGGGCTATGTTTGACATTCAAATTATCGAAATAAAAATATTATTAATGAAGTTTTCGGACCATTCAGGATCGTTCGATTTACTCAAAATATCTTTGAGCCAAACCTTTAATGTTTCAATTGGATAATCTGCATTTTTGTATAAGTTAATCACTGTGATAATCTGTTGATTCAGTGCTGTTGTTGAATCATTACGTGCGATCATTTCTACAAGTTTTGTGTAGGCCTGAAGGAGTTCTGGTTCTTCAGCTCCAGTGACTTTACGGGGTTGCTTGCTAATCTGGCCAAGAATCTCAATAAATTGTTCTTTGACCAGCTCAATCGGGTGGATCTGACTAAATCCCTGTTGAGTCAGTAAGGCATATGCGCGTAAAACCAAGCTAAACCAATTCTTTTTGGTCATGCTATCAGGATAGAGGCCTATATCATCCAACTGTTGTTTGATGCCAAAGAATAGGGCACTGATAGAGTAGTTCGGGTTAACCGTGCTTTGAATTGCAGTCGTCCACACGGCATTTTGCATTTTATGACGTATAACATCACGCGTGTAATCAACGCCGTATAAACATTTAAAATCGTTCCAGTCACTTAGATCTAACTGTTCTTCAGTAAATTCAGGTCCAATCATGGCTGCGTTTACAGCTCGGCATGCTTCTGTTGCGTAATAGATACCGGGATTGCGCTTTATTTTGCTTTCTAATGCTGTTTTATGGTCATTATCATTGAAGATATAGAAGCGTGAAAACGGGAATTCGGCACGGAAATCACGTACTACATTCATGATGTTGCCAGCCACGTACACGACAATGACTGGAATAGAGTATTGAATTGATTCTGCAATTGCTTCACCAGTGGCGTAGCCCTCACAAAAGATTATCCGATCTTGGTTCCATGCATCCAATGGATCTTTATATAAGATTTTGAAAGCGCCGTTTGCAAGTACACCACGTAATGTAAACTTATCTTCACCACGCTTGTTTTTGTGTTCAGCGATGGTCTGAAGGAAAATGATTTGATTTTTGAGGTTTTGCCCCTCAACTAAAAGCTTGTTCTGGCGTAGCGACTGTTGATCTAGATCTGGTTGCAGATCAATAATACGGTTCAGAATAATGGTGTTGTTCTTGTGTTGAGGGTAGTACTGGCTGACATAATCAATCAGCTCATTTTTAGTGAAGTTGCTTGGATTGTACAATCTAGCATGACTGAAGCTAATCTGCTTTTTCACATTGTAGTTGTGTGGACGGTTTGACAAGGGTAGGCTTCTGGCCCATTCAAAACCCATATAGATTTGAGCCAATATCTCTTGGTCTTTTTTGTTCTTCTCAGCACTTTTGCATGAGTTTAAGAAGCGTTTAAGATCTTCTTCTTGCTGTTCCTTGGTATATACGGTGTCACCAGGTTGCAGATCCATTTCTTGAATGTATTCATACAAGCTGTAAGTGAAGTTTGCACCGCCAGCATGAAACCAACCATAAGACATACGTGCGTTATCTAGATCTACAAGATACCAGGCCGTTTTTTTCTTATTTTTTGTGGCGTCATTGTGGTGATTGGTTCTGAGGTAAATACGTTTAGAGCTTCGTTCAAGCTGAAAGTCACTCTCACGATCAAATACAATGCCCTCATTTTCAAGATGCGATCTAAATATTTTAGATAGCGTACCAATATCGATACCATACTTGATCATGAGGGGGTTCATAAATAAAGAAACTCACTTATAAATATTTTATAACCAGCGGTTGAGCAACGACATATTTTGATGGGTTGTTAGTTTGCAACGTGATTTCATGAGCGTAATGCCATGCCTTAGTGATACGGTTTAGGATGACACTTTCAAGGTCGTCTTCTAAGAATTCGTAAAGATTAAATCGCACGTTGTTTAAGATCAGTTTTTTATAACCTTTCACAAGGGTATTTAAAAAATTCTGGGATTGGTCCATAAAGGCGTTAACGTCAGCATCATAACTTATTGTTTTATTCACGACTGCATTATAAAAGTACTGCTCAGAATCAATTTTAATAATATGCATCTGCTCTAAGAATGACTCTAAATAAGCTGGATGCATATTTTTACTTAAAAACTTACAGATCCGCTTATTCTTGTTGTCGTTAAAATAGATGTATTTAGAGGTTAGCTCAGCATTAATCACTGTGACATATTCGCCGTCCACACGAAACTTCACGGTATTATTGTTGGTGAACTGCAGCATTAATTCTGTGAAGATATAGCTATCTAACGTTTTTTCATGCTTAAACGTCTGCTTGTCCAAGAAATAACTGTTGTACTGAAGATCTGCAACATTGGCATAGCTTTGAACGAATTGAGCGATGTCATTGTGCATGTTTTGGGTGTCGAGATCCGATACTTCAGTTGAAACCGATTGAAAGGCACTATTTTTATAAAGATGCCCCAATAATTCTGTTTGATTGTAGTTTTTAGGTTTAACTTTCAAGCCAACAGTAAACTCGTCTTGCTTATAATTCCCTTTAATTAGATTGCTTAAATAACTTTCAGCTTCTTGAAAAGATACGTTTCCAAGGTTGTCTAAAAATGATTTTAAGGAAGTGCCATCTAATCGTACTGCAACATGAGATATAAATGATGGATCGAACTCGAAACGCATAATACTTCATTGATTGAAATGGGTATTAAAATTATATAACAGGTTTAATGAAAAAAGAATGAAAACCTTTAAGTATTATTACCATAAAAGTAATTTTGAATTGATTTAATAAGTTTAGTTTCGGTTTCTTGAGTATATAAACTACCTGAAATTAGTTTTAAGCCAGTATCAGTTTTAAGCCAATGTAGTGTATTAAAATGGTCATTAGCGATATGGCTACTCTTGTGCATGCGCGACACAAAACCAGTGTTCAGACCAGTATCAAACAGGCGTGGACAACTTGGTGCGTGGACATGATAGAGGACTTCACGGCGTTGATTGCTAGAGGGTGATTTACCTACGCCACGGCGTACTGGCATACCTTTGTGCTTTCTATAACTATTGAGAAATGAATCAATCGTATCGTTATACGTGGGTTGCATCAGGTAGCCACGGTGATTGTAGATGTCAGTTTTAGGATGAATAGAGAAATTAAATAAGCTAAGCATTTTACCAAGTAAGATTAATAGCTCAGGACTACCTTTAAGGTTGGTACCAATCAAACTATCTTTAATGGTTTTAATAGTATCCGTGCGATACTCTAAAACCACATAGTCTCCCCAATTAGAGGTTAAGCTTAAAGGATCTTCATCAGATATGTTGGCTTCAGTATCTTCATAGCAAAACACGATGATCAGTACTTTAACGTTGTTTCCGTTAAACAAAACTTCGTTTTGATGCGCGAAAAAACCATATAAAGGTTTGTCGTTGTGTCCTAGACCTGGTGTATGAATAAAGTTGGTCCACTGAAAGTAGTAATTCAGCAAATGACCATCGACATAGCGACCGTTTTCATCATTCAATAGGGTGCGATATACATCATTTTCAAGCTTTAGCACGGGTTGGCTGTACCGCCAAGCGCTCAACGCTGCAGTCGTAAATGCAAAGTCATAAAAGTTAAACTCAGGGTTCATATTTTTATAGAACAATGCATAAGGCTGTAACACACTTTCCCATACCTGTAATGGGATAAAGATGTTGGAACCCCACTTAGGAATCTCCGCAAAATAACCAGTGCCATAGGTATGATTTACGTTATCCCAAAACAGGCGTTCTAGCTGTTTATAGTCTGGAATGTCTTCGCTTTTAACCAATGATGCTGTACATAATGCTAACTTTTTCTCCAGTGCCAATAATTGACTGACAGGAGGGTATAAGCGACCAGCTTTTTGCGTAAAAACTTCCGCATTCAACTTTGATATAACATCAGCAAAGATTGAATCTTTCACTATACTGGTCTTCCATAAAAGGTGTGTGAGGGTGGCTAATTAGTATAAGGCATTCTAACAAGTTGTATGTATTCTATAAGGCGTAAAACTCTAAAAAGTTGATAATATATATCAGTTTTTAAAGCATTCACATTTCATACATAATTCTAACCTTGCTCAAATATAACATCATATTGTTTGCGATTTCTAAACAACAGTTTAACTAATCTGCAATATATCAGGGTAGAGCTGAGTATAGGGCTTAATCATTACTTTTGTTCAGCATGAGATAATAGTTTGTGGAATTTCCGTGAATATGATTAAAAAAGCTTTAAAACTTATTAGAGATCGGTTATATTACGAATCAAGGGATATTACCCTATTTAATAAACTATTAGACTGAGATTGTTCTAATAGTTTTTTTTTGCCCTTTTTTTGACATTTCCTGTTTTTTCTTCTATAGCTTCTGCTATATTTCTCCATATTTTACTCTATTTTTCGTTATTTTGATTAATTTTTAATCAATGTTAAAAGCTTAAATAATCAACAACTTAGCCATTTATACCCACTACTATCCACAAAAACCTGTGCATAAAAAAACCAAATATTAAATCCCAAAATGGAATTTCTTCAATTTTAAGCTATAATTATGCTCATAGTTTTAATCATTGTAGTGGACTTAGTTATGAGCCATGTAGACCAAATAGAAACGATTAAAATTACTAACCGCGAAATCGGAATATTGCCTAACAATGTGCCAGTAGTAGATCAGTTTTTGAATAACTACCGCACACATAAAGCATCAACGACTCATTCAGTGGCTAGTAATTCACCTTTAATGAACATTACCAATTCAATGCATGTGCATCGAGTAGAAGATTCCCCCTATACTCAACCTATTCGTAAACTTCATTAGAAATAAAAAAAGCAGCGATTTCGCTGCTTTTTTATTGCCTATTGGATTTCTTTAGTGCTGATCCATATAGCTTTGAGTGAGCTTCTTACGCTCGTAATTCTCTTTGAGCTGTATGCCAATACCAATAATTATTATAGGTAAAATGGCTAGGGCAAAAAGAATGCAGATCGAATCAAAAATTGGCCTGGGCATATGAGCGCATTATTGCGGATTCGCATTGGTTAATTCCTCCAGTGTTGGTGGTTTTGTGGCGACTGGTTCATTTGCTGGTGCTTCAGGTGACACTTCTGGTACTTCAGGTGTTGAATTTGGTTCTTGTTGTGGATCTAACTTGTCTTCATAAGACTCTTGTGGAAGGCTATTGCTTGCAACAAAGTTATCTAGAATATCCTGAGCCTTATATGCCTTATTGCATTCGTCATTTGAGGCGTACATTTCTTTTTGTACGCTATCGTCTAAATACTTTTCTCGGCCATCACTAACATCATCGCTGTAATAACCAGCTTTCTTAGCAGAATCTATATAAATGGAATAACAAATATTTAAAACATTACTACGCTCGTAATCATGTTTGTAATACCAGTCAATACTACGTTCCTTTGCATCAGTTTTCGTATCTTCAAGGTATTGATCTAAGCGTTTCTCTTGTGGCGTAGACGAACACCCGATGATTAACAATGAGGTGCTTAAAACTATAAGTTTTTTAATCATGGTTTTAGCTTAAAACAAACGATACCTTTATAGTACAACATTAATTCGTTAAATAATATTTTTGGAATTTTAATTTGTGATGGTTAAACATTGCATTTTCAAACAATTAAGCCGTTTTTTCCCATAATTTTAGATAAATATTGTTGTCTTTTTGCGCGTAGAATATTGAAAACAGGAAGTAATTTAACCACTTGAAATGTTCATCCAACTAAAGATTAAGAAATAAGCCCTTAAAAGTGTTTGTTTATCAACCCTTAAACCTATTTAAACATTTTAAAATTGTATATACTAAAACCATTACTAGATTAACTTCAGTAATTATTACTAAAGAAAGTTAAAAATTGGATGAATTTTAATGAGTAGTTTGTTCATAGTAGAGTCACCCGGAAAGGTCGAAAAAATTCAACATATCTTGGATGACCTGTATCCGCACGAATTCGTTGTACGCGCTTCAGTTGGCCATGTATGTGATTTACCTAATCATGAGATCGGTTTTTCATATCCAGCCTTTGTTCCTAAATACGAAATATCTCAAAATAAAACACGCGTTGTTCAAGAATTAAGACAGGCTGCTAAAAATGCAGATACGGTTTTCCTCGCAACTGACTTGGACCGTGAAGGTGAAGCCATTGCATATCACTTAAAACGTATCCTGAACTTATCTGACGATCAGTATATTCGCGTCAAATATAACGCTATTGATAAAACTACGATCGCTAATGCACTTCAAAATGGTGAAGAGCTGGATCAAGGTATGGTGGCATCTCAAGAAACACGCCGTTTCCTTGACCGTATGATTGGTTTTTACTTGTATGAGCCAATTTCAAATATTTTAAAAGGCAAATTTCCTGTTGGCCGTGTTCAATCTGCCGTACTCGTTGTGCTTGGTGATTTAGAAGATCTACTGAAAAACTTCAAATCACATGAACATTACAATCTTGAAGTAACTCTAAAACAAGGTTGGGCTGCGAAATGGGATTTTTCTAAGTGGCTTAATCCTGAAATGAAGGATGTGCACAATAACCAGTGGTTAGATAAAGCTTCAATTACCCGTCTACAAAACGTAATTGATAAAAAAGACTTAACCATTACCAGTGTTGAAACTAAGCCATCTTTCCGTAGTGCTCCAGCGCCGTTTATTACTGTTGATCTGCAAGCTGCAGCTGCAGCGCGTCTTGGTTTGGATCTAAAACAAACTATGGAAGCAGCGCAAAAGTTATATGAAGGTGGTTATATCACTTACCATCGTACTGATGCTGCTGTAATTTCGCCTGAGGGCATGCAAGCTCTAGAAGCTTTTGGTGAGAGAGAGGGCATTGCGATTATCGGCAATAAAGCCAAATCTCGCGATGGTGCTCAAGAAGCACATGAATGTATTCGTCCTAGTGACTTCTTTACCTTTGAAGCTGGTGAGGACCAAGTTCAAAAGGATCTATATCGTCTAATCTGGTTGCGTACTGTTGCATCGCAAATGGCTCCAGCTGAATACGAAGTTAAATCCGTTATAGGTGTCTATAAAGATGTCACTCTCAATGTAGATGGTGAAAGCATTACTAAAGATGCTGAATTCAAAGCTTCTAGCCGTATCTTAAAAGAAGATGGCTGGTTGGGCTTATTAAAGACCTACAGTATTGATGAAAATGCACTTGAATACGTGGACGGTGAAGAAGATTCAGAAAAAGAACCTGAACATACGCTACCTATAGATATTGAAGTCGGTCAAAACCACAATGTTATTGCTGGTAAAGTTATCGCGACCAAAACCAAACCACGTTCACGCTACACCGTACCATCATTGGTCAAATTACTTGAGAAAAAAGGAATTGGTCGTCCTAGTACTTACCAATCAATCTTTGAACGGTTAATCAAGCACGGCTATATCAAGCTTGTTAAAAAGAAAATTGAAGTTACACCGCATGGATTGAAGTTGATTCAAAACATTAGAGGTAAGTTTAGTTTTGCAGATCCGCTTTACACCAAAGAAATTGAAGAAACACTGGATCTAATCGCTACTGGTGATGCCGATTACAAACAAGAACTCCAAAAGTTCCATTTAGGGATTGAAAGTGAATTAGGACAGTTCTCAAAACATTGGCTTGATTCATTCCCTGTCTACAAATGTAATAACTGTGATGACGGACGCATGTTGCCGAAAATCGGTACCAATCGCGACAAAACAACATCGGTCTACTGGTCATGTAATTCATGCAAAAGTTCAGCGCCAAACAGAAATGTTGATGGTAAAGATGAACCGGGTAAGCCAACTGTACGTGAGCCAACTGCTCATTTATGTTTATGTGGCAAATCACTGACTCAGGTTACAACTGATAAATCTGTATTTTTTGAGTGCTCTCAACGTGCGTTCGTAGATGGCACCTGTAAAGAAACATACCGTTCTACAAATGACGAAAGCGGTAACTTGGTTCCTGATTTTGACGAATATCGCCGTAACCATACATACAAATGTCAGCTTGAAGGGTGTGGCGGTTGGTTGCGTGAGTTAAAAGGTATTTCAACTTCTTCAGGTAAGCCGTATCACTTCTTTTCTTGTGAAAAATCCAATCCAAACCTGAAAGGCAAAAAATGTAAGTCGGGTCCATTAGAGGTGTTCCCTGATGGTAGTCCTAACTACGAGCCAAGATTCCAAGTGACCAAAACAGAGTATCCATGTATCTGTAAAAAGCCTCTTGTACATACCAAGTACCGCAAAGAACCTGGTGTTTACGAAGAGCGATACAGTTGTGAAGCTGCATCATGTAAACGTTATTTCGACATATTGCCAGATGGATCACCAGATACCCAACTTACAAAATCTCGCACTGGCAACGAAGCCAAGTGTTTTGAGTGTGGCCAGACCATGATTCAGTCTGCATTTAATTTACGTGGTGAACGTAAGTATAAATGGGATTGCTTTAGCTGTGGTGCAAGTGGATACGACAACAACGGTGAGCCAGTTCAACGTGGCAAAAAGAAAGCCAAGTCTAAATCGACCTCTAGAAAAGCTAAATCAAGTAAATAATTGAATAGGTGAATAAATGAGTAATCACGAACCAGATGATATGGACAACATCGGGAAGGAAGCTGAAGAAGCGATCAAAATCCAACCCGATGATGAACATGTAAGTGAGCCTGAACAGCCAGCCAAGACAGCAAAGAAGGGCAAAAAAGTAAACATTGATGAAAACTTTTTTGCTAAGCATAAAAAGCTAATCTTGATTGGCGGTGGTGTTCTTTTCTTTTTGTTATTTGCTGTGGTTATTTTTGGCAATCAAAACATCGAAGTTGAACGTCCACAACAAAGCGATGTTGAACTTGAAGCTCGACTGCAGAGTGAAGTTGCAAGACGAGTAAAAGAAGAAAGTATGAAATTGGCTGCTCAGCGCAATAAAATTATCGACCGTATTAGTCGTAACTTTGACTGTAACGCACCACAAGTATTCTGTCATGCACAAGATACGTCAGAACCGTATTCAACTGTCGTTTCTAGTTTGCAGAACTTCCAATTTCAGCCAGATACGCCGTATGAAGTTTACATTGAAGTCTACCCCTTGAAAGTGGATGCCCAAAACCCACAAACAAGTCAGCGTAAAGGAAGTGTTTGTAGCCCGAACAACGTGCACCTTTTCTTATGCCAAAAAATCGTAATGAAAAATCCTGCGCTTATGGCCAATCAGATCCGCGAACTATATGCGCTACTAACGCCGTCTATGACTTATCGCTTGCAGATCAGCAGTCGTCCAATTACGCCAAGTGACATCGATCTGACATTGATTACTACCGAACTGGACAAAATGAATGCCGATTCTGCAACTGCTAGTGAACCTGAATTGGAGTGTGTACCGCCAGATCCTAAAAAAGATCCTGTTGCGTACAACTTATACGAAACAGGGGGCATGTCTTGTCAAGACATCATGAAGGACTTAGCTGCACGTAAGACAACTGCTCCAGCTGGTCAACCTGGTCAAGCTCAACAAAGTGGTGGTGAACAACCACAACATCCTGATGCATTTGGTACGCCAGTAGCAACACATTAAACATACTAATAAGAAACGGATTGATTTTGGTTAATCCGCTATTAATTAGCTTTTGGTTGAGAATACTAATTTAAGCATCTGTTTATCAAATAGATCTTAAAAAAATGAAACAATAAAATGCAGATTTATTCTGCATTTTTTAATTTTCACATTACAATAGTTTAAATTCGCAACTTTTAAGCAACCGGGTACGCTATGAACAACCCAACCAAAATTCAAGATCTGCAAGTGGCAGATTTGCCGTCCACGTTTAAGCTGAAGAAAAAACATAAAGAAGAAGTTTTTCTGAAGTACAAAGAGTTGAATGAGGCACTATTCAAAGTAGGGTACATTCCAGTGACGTTCTCAGACTTTGTGCATGCACTTATAGAAACTGGCGTAAAGGGATTTTCTGTCGAAGAATATGTCAACGCTCAATTAAACTCTTAATTTTAGAACTCTAATTATTTTTTTGATGTCAAAAAAAAAATGGACCACATTCGTAATCCATTCCTTTATTTTCTTTAACGATTAACTTTCTATTTTGGTACCACACTGAGGGCAAAACAGCATATTGTCCTGAAGTGGTTCACCACATTTCACACAAAACATATTCTTTTTCGGTTTGATGACCACGGGCACTTGATCTGATAGATCCTGACTGTGTGTTTCAGGGTTATTCATCAATCCAAGATGTGTACCATGTGTTCTTGGTGAGTTTTTATTGATTGCGCTATTCATCTGGTTCATAGATGACATGCGGTTAATATCTACTTCAGACGTTGGGGCAACCACAATGCTTTGGCTTTTGGCAAAGTCGGCTAAATGCTCTTTCAGTACAACAGCATCATCAGTACAAGCAGTCATGCTCAAGATCGCACGGTTTTGATATTTACCGAAGGTCGTTGTGCTAATTTCAGCGTACCAGACACGTAACGTCATGGTTTCAACATTGATGACTTCTTTTTGTGATTTCACGCTGTCGTCAAGGTAACGGCCAAAGTTAATTTGAGACAATTGATAGCTACCTTTAGCCTCAACCCATATTAGTTTTGATACAAAGTCAAAACGGCTCCATAGGTAATTACCGTGCTCAAAACAAAACTTCCCTAAGATCCACATCGATACACCAAAGAAACCATAAGTGAAGACGCTAAAATCCAGATAGCTTCCGTTATATAGACCTTTGGCAAAAATAGTCATTAATACGACTGAAGCAATAAAACTTAACAATCCAAAACTATTGAGGATGGCTAACCAGCGATACTTTTCTTCTTTGAAGCATGAGCTCAATGTCATATCACGAAGGGTATTGATTGGCACTGGTTGAGTTTCTTCTAAGATCTCACCCTCAAAAGCACCGTTTTTACTGCGAGAGTTGATAACTGGCAACTGGCGTGAATAGATTCTGTTAGGAATAGCACTTTCCCAATTCTTTTGTAGATGGCGTTCAAGTTCATCAAACAACTGCATTGGTTGGCAATTCATACTCAAACTATCCTGAACGACTCCAGCACTGGCTTGTGGTGGCTGTTTTACCATTTGAGCAATCACGGCCAAGAAGAATATCGCAATCGCAATCAGCGCTGCAATTAACGTAAAAATTGCTTTATCCATGCTTGGCAACCAAATAGGTGCAACTGCATGTTGGGTAAGGATAGGAACCAATACAGGTCCAAGAATGGCGACTAAAACCAAACCAATGACTTTAGATAAACCAATTTCTTGTGCACCTGAGTTCGGATTAGCCATAGGACGCAATAAAACAATCAAAATAATGGCGTTGTAAACAATCCCAAGCCAAGCACCTGTATTGGGTGATGCACCCACATACGCGATTAGAGCACTCACTAAGGTAATCAGAAAAACAATCGCATTTTGAAATTGAGCTTCTGCAGCGTTACGGATGAATAATGGCGAAAAAATAAGATTAGGGAACAGTGAATATAGAATCCCGTTCACTGAGCCTTTTGGTTCTTCATAAATCAAAGCGCTTTGGCGTAGGATCTCTTTAATATCGGTTGCACCAGGATAAGCACCAGTTTCTTGAATGGATAACTCCTGTGCAAGTCCGGCTGGTTGATCACGACCAAAGTAGAACTTTAGGTTTGATAAGCCTGTGGTCAGCAGTAGAGCGCCATAACTGAACATTGCTAGACCAACTATAAGCGGTTGTAGTGCAACAAATACACCGTTACTGAATAGACCTTTTGCACTGAAAATTAAGCTTAGGCCAGCCAGCATAAAAACGATGGCACCGATCACTTTAAAAATGTTTTCTATTCGGTAGGGATTAGGGAATTCAAACCGCTTATCTTGCGAGTTATATTCATATGCCATTTTTAATACTCCTTAACGCATTTATCTAATTACGTTTTAACTGGTTAATTATAACTAAGTCGTGGGGTATAAAGTTTTTTTAGTTAAAATGAATCACTGTTTTAGTTAAGTTTTAATAAGGGAATTTAAAAAGTATTTTAAAGGCGCATTAAAAAAGGGGATAACGAATCCCCTTTAAAGATGTACCAAGCTTATGTGCTGTTATTTGTTTTGATCTGCTTGTTTTTGAGCATCTGCAGCTGCAGCGTTCAGCATAGAAGACATATCATTTGGCTCGTCCTCTTTTGGTGGATTTTGTTCTGCAGTTTTTTGATGTGCATCAAAATCGTGGCCCTCAACTTTTGAAGGTTTTTCATTATCGACATAAGCTTCACGCGCTGCTTGTAGGTCTGCAGATGGATCTACTTTGTCAATTTGTTCATCTGGTTGAATAGGTTTTGATTGAGATGTTGATTCTTCTTTTTTACTACAACCAACTAAAACCAAACCTACAGATAATAAGCCAGTTAATAATAGAGTTTTGAATGACATTTAATCGCCTCCAGCGAAACATAAGCAAAGGTATAGTCACATATACTTATAATGTATATACCAAAATTTAACTAAAACTAGTCCGTTGTATAACGTGACCTTTATAAAAACGGTTTAAGTATATACCAATTGCAAATTTTCTTGTTATCGGCTGAAAGCTAATAGAATAGGGTATCGCTTAACGACACTATATAATGGCAAAAAAAAACCACCTTTTACGGTGGTTTCACTAGTTTTAAAGATTAAATCTCTTTAAGGTCTAGATTTTGTTCGCAATAACTACGTACAGCTTCTTTATCTGAAGGATCTAAACCCTTTTCAATCATTTCTTCACGTAACCATTTAATTACTTGACCGCGACCAGCCCAACGTAAGCTGTTGTTTTCACGGTGAACCCATTCATGCGTAAGCTTACGTTTTTGACGTCTTACAGGCTCAACTTTTGTGGTATCAATGTGGTTGTTTTTTAGATATTCACTAAGTGTATGGATGTCCACAACACCATCGGCAGTAATTTTTTCTGAAATGATTGCATTAATGGCACTAACAGCATCGTGAAAAGCTTTATTTTCTTTAACGACTAGTTGTTGTTGAAGTTCTTCAATATAATTCTGAAGTTCAACAGGTGACATTTGAGCAACATTTTCTGGTTTTGATACATTTAACATGTCATTAGTTCCAGTATTGCGAGTTAAGTTGTTCATGATTAAACCTTTAGAAATATATTTGAAAATTAATTCAAAATATCTCTTACGACAAAACCATTTTTACACATTTACATTATTAAAATCAATTAGAGTTAATCGTATTTATACCTAAATATACCTTGAAATGGTTTTTCTTATAACTTTTATGTCTGGAATTTCCTTAAACCTAATGACAGGAATGCCAGCACTCTTCAAAAGCTCGTCACGCCTTTTATCTTTATCCTGGGTATATTTATGATAATGCCCATCAAGCTCAATAGATAATATAGGATTGTAGTCTTCATCAACAATCAAATAGTCCACGTAAAGCCTAGAAAACTGATTTCGGGTACTTATGTTTTGCGTGGTCATAAAAGCACTCATGCTTACTTGCACCAAAATATTGCGTGATGGAATGACCTGTTCTAGTGCATCAAGCATTGTAATCTCGTCTTTTGTAAGGACTTTTTTAGATACAAGCTCCTGATTCTTTTGAGGCTTACGATAGCCTTTTTTTGAATTCTTTTTGGCTTTAGTTTTAGGTTTGCGAAATACGCCACATAAAGCAAAAACGAACTTATACACTATATAAAACAATAAAGAGGTGGTCCCACATGTTTGAACAACTAAAAGCTTATTTATAAGTGATACTCTGCTCTAGTTAAGCTACCTTATTTTGTTGTGGTAGCTGGTCATAGTAAAACTCATCTGGAGTCATTTTGTCCAGACTCGAATGAGGTCGTTTCAAATTATAAAATTCAAAATATGCGTTTAATTGCTTCTTCGCATCCAAAACATTGCTGTAGGCTTTGAGATACACCTCTTCATATTTAACGCTCCGCCATAATCGTTCAACCATCACATTATCAACCCATCGACCTTTACCATCCATACTGATTTGAATGCCATTTGATTTCAATACATCAATAAATGCATCACTGGTAAACTGACTGCCTTGGTCTGTATTAAATATTTCAGGTCGACCATATTTTTCAATAGCTTCATTTAATGTTTCTATGCAAAATGTAACCTCCATACTAATCGATACTCTATGCGCAAGTACCTTGCGGCTATGCCAATCAATCACAGCACATAAATAAACAAAGCCTTTTGCCATAGGGATATACGTTATATCCGTAGACCACACTTGATTACTGCGCTGAATAGCCAATCCTTTGAGCAGATATGGATATTTGCGGTGAGCTTGATTAGCCTGGCTTAAATTTGGTTTGCAATATAACGCATTAATGCCCATTTTCTTCATTAAAGTACGTGTATGACGTCGTCCTATATGATGTCCTTGACGATTCAACAAATCACGCATCATCCGGCTACCTGCAAAAGGGTATTGCATATGTAACTCATCCATACACCGCATCAGCTTCAGATCTGATGCACTCACAGGTTTTGGGCGATAGTAATAACAACCACGGGAGACTTTCAGCAGCTGAGCTTGCTTAGATACTGAAATCTGAAGTGAGTCATCGATTAACTTTTGTGGTTGAAGCGGCCCAGTTTCTTCAACACACCTTCTAAAAAATCAATTTCTAATGCCTGCTCACCGATTTTTGCATGTAGTTTTTTTAGATCGATGGGTGGTTCTGTTGGAGCTTTTGATTGATCGAAAGCTTGCGAGGAAGCTGAAATCAGTTGATTTTTCCAGTCGATAATTTGGTTTTGATGAACATCAAATTCAGCACTCAATTCAGCAAGTGTTTTTTCTGCTTTAATCGCAGCAAGTGCTACCTTAGCTTTAAAATCATTTGAATGATTTCTTCTTGGTCTACGTGCCATAAAATACTCCATATATTGATGTTTATAACATCATTTGGGGAGCAAAATATCACTTATAGGTGTTGTTCAAATTTCCTGATCCACCTCTATAATGAATAAATTATAGACTTTAACAAAAAGGAATTTAAAATCGTTTCCATAAACCTAATACACAACAAATTTTAAAGGGTGCTTAAACTTCTTAAACATATTAGATAGTTTTAACGGTGATTGATACGAATTAACTAAAAATGTTTAAGGACTATTAGTGATGCAATGTTAAAAATAGTATAATCTTGTAAAGACAGCTTAGAAGCAGTTTTAAAAGTAAAACTGGTTCTCACAAATAACACCGACTATTTCACTGGAAAAGTTTAAAATGGTATTTAATAAACGTACTTTAGCTTTACTGATTGGTACAATCTCGCTATCAGCACACCTCTATGCCAACAACACAACCGTTAAAGTCTCACAAACTCCAATTGTATCATCTTCACCAATTCCCTTAGTTAAAGCGAATGCAATTGAACAATACTATATCAATGTTAAACATCGCTTTAATGGTGCGGAATTTGAACAACCGCCTCGTAAAATTAAGAGCATTAAACTTAACTTGAATGTTATTAATAACGGGGAAGTGGTTTTAACGGCGCACGAAGCTGATAAATCCAAGCTGGAAGACTATTTACAGCAAAACCCTAAAAACTCGGAACTATTGGCCAGTTACGTTGCTCGTATGATCAATTACAACCACGGCTATACGGTTCCTGAAAACAAGGGTAAATACAGCAAGTATGCAAGTACGACTGTATATGAAGCTCTTCTTGATGAATTGAACTATAACTTCGCAACTACGCCAGTAGTATCAGTAGATAGTTATGCAAGCCAACAACAGCTTGAATCTGCTTATCTATACATCCTTTCTCGTTTAGATCCACAAGAAAAAGCGGTGTTTTGGCAATTTGTGAACACATACAAAGTAGGGGATAAGATTGAGATCCCTGAAGGTACTGTTATAGCAGATGTCTTGAACACTTATAAAATCCAATTGAATTTTAAAGCGCCTTAATCACTAAACAGGTAAGGAATATTTAGGAACAAACTATATTATTTTTTTAAAGTTATTTTTTACCTGTTCCTATATGTAAAGAATATTCTTGGGATCAGGGTGTTGCTCCTAGAGTTCGCAATCTTATTCAGTCAGAAGATCGTGATACTCCAAGTGATAATAGTCGTGATCAAAAAAAAAGCCTACATTGTAGGCTTTTAGCTTTTTTAGATCTGTATTACTGAATTAAGTCGTCAACGGCTTCACCAAGGTAGGTTGGATCGTATTGCTTATACAAATAGTTTTCCAGAATTGGTAAATCTGGTGCTAAAACCATTCGCGTAATTTTAGGACGATCTTCTTCAAGGTTAAGCTTCACATGTACGGCGAAGAAATCAATGTTGTTCGTGATGAAGTCATATTCTTTACGACCAGCACTTTTGAGTTGATCAACCATACGCGAAAAGAAGCGGTTATTCGTAATAGAGCAATTCAAGAACTCTAACGCATCTTTTTCAGTAACATTAATTTCAATAATGTTATTGAGGAAGGCTAGCTCTGGTTTAATTAAGTTGCCGTTACGGTCTGCAGTTAGACATTTTGTAGAAAAGGTACCAATACCAGCCATACGACCATCATATTTCACAAAACCGTGCTCTTCAGATGCAACTAAGTTTGACGCATGAACGTATAGAGTAGGGTGGTGCTTTGTATTCCACTCTAAATCAATAACGTCAGTTTCATTTTCTACATAGAGAGTTTGTAAAAGGGATCTATTGAGGTTGGTATAGAGGACTTGATCAAGCTCTAATACTTTGCGGCGATATAGCTCAGCGAAGGCAATACCGTACTGAGATAAGATATTACATGTTGTATTGAAGCTATTGCAGTAAATCGCACGGTTATCGTTACCGCCGTCTCGATCCTCACTGACCACAATTACATGGTTCCCTAAAACACCATTGATTTTATAAACCACAATTGAGCCTAATGCGAAGTTTTGGGTAAGTAGTTCTTCACCCTCAAATCGTACTGCCGTGCAGTTTTTAATATTTTCTGCGCTTAAAGGATAATTACCCGGTGTGATGGACCACAATGTTGAGACTGGTACAAATAGAGGCTCAATAGAACTACTTAAGTCAACTCGACCAATCGTGATGATGCTTGTGCCGTTAAAACTATCGCCCTTGTGTTCTGCAACGGCTGATGTTCCGATCGTACCTGGTATTTGTGCGTTCTCTGAAGCGCTATTATTTGGTACAACTGATTCTGTCATGAAACAACTCACTAAAAGTTTTATCTTTGTTTAAAAATACCACATGATAAATAGTATTAAAACTTATACTACTATTATAAGATGATCTTTAAGATTCATAAAGGTATATTTATGCTAAACCATAAAACCCAAGTTTGTTTTTTTAATAACCTGATTGGACGTTTTTATAAAAACCATTTGATCATAGATGTTAAAACTTTAAACCTAGATTTTATTTTAGATGTTATTGAATTTCCGACATCAATTGAAGGTTTAAAAAAAGCACCTAAAGTATCAAAAATTAAAATACCTTTTACGCAACTTGCTCAGGATCTTCAGCCACAAAATTACCTAGATTTAGTCCAATCTGATGCCAAAAATCTGTATCTGCAGATTGGGCAAGAAAGACGTTATATTCACGGCGAACAAACTAATTTTTCATATGCTACATCGGTGTTTCAGCAGATCGGTGATGATGAAGTGCTCCAGCTTGAGGCTTTGAACTATGCACTGAAGCTCCAAAGCATTACTAATGGTATTCAGCAACATACAACAGCGATTGAGACATATATCGAGCTAAAGCCTTTACGATATGCGTTTAGCTTAGATACGTTCATAAGTGCAACTGCAGATCTAGATCAACCTTTCGATACTCGTGAAGCGCTTTCTGGCCATATCGTTAACCATTGGGAAAAATGGGTTAAAGCAAACAATATCACCAGTGAAAGTTCTTATGATGCGGTGCTAATAAATACCGATAAATTAATACTGGTTCGAGTCGGTATTCACTCATTCTCAGTGAAGATTACAGACCTTGAAGTGGCTGACGGCGTTATCTATGCTTCTCTTTGTGATTTAGAGCTCTTACAGGTGCTTCTACCAACGTTCTTTGATGGTATACCTTGCCGTATTACTGCATATGCCGATATGAACATTCAATATGCTGTATCGCAATATAAGACTTGGCTATCAAGTCAAAACCTGAAGAAGATCCAGTACGTTCGCAAACAAGGTATTGAGAAGTACTTGCGTAAAAAATTAGAAGATGAAAGTGACTTAATCGGTAACGCGCAACTTGCCAAAACCCTAATGAATACCAGCTATACAGAACAAACAGTCTCATTTTTTTCTGACGCTTGGGGATTATCGTACGCAAACCATTTTGAGAAGAAAATTCGTCATGCTTTTGATCTGGTCATACAGGCTTTGGATCATGAAGGGATCTCATTAGAGCAGCTGCAGTTCATCAATAGCCTAACAAAAGGGGCAATTGAGAATGCTATTAACGAGATGCTGAACAAGACTGGTTCGCCGTTAAACGTGGTACCAACACTCACTCAAGAATTACTGTTAATTTGCGATGAATTCAATGCCAAAAAACTCAACATATCAAGTGAGCTCTTGGATGCAATCACTCAGTTTGCAGAACAATATGCAGTATCACCACTGTTGGCCATTAAGCGTGATAGCGCCGTGTATTTGCTGTATGAACCATTAGATGCCGATAATCAGCTAATTGATTATGAGTGGTTTTGTACTGCGGTATATACCAAAAATCAGTTTGTGCCTGAAGCCGATGAACAACATAAAACAAATGTAGCGGATCTTCTTAAATCGGTTGAAGTACTGCATGTATTCAAGCCGAATATCCTGTCGTGGACCAATGGCAAGGTATTTGAAACGCCAGAAGAAAAGAAAAATGCTTTTATGTTATGTCTCACACCTGAAGCATTTGAAAATCAAATAGAATTCTTACGCACTAAGAACGCAATACCAGGATATTTTAAAAACCTGATTACATCCTTAGGTGGTTTAAGTACAGTGGCCACGGAACAAGATAAATACGGTGTATTTTTGATTGAGTCGATCGCTAAAAATTCGACTGGTTTTGCATATCAAGGACAACTCTTTCCTATCGATCAAAATGCCCAAATTGACTTAGATCAATGCTCAAATTTAACGCTTAATTCTAAACTACTACCAAAAAACTACCTGACCTTTAAAAGACTAATGAGATTAAGCGATAGTTTAACGAATGGCGTTAAATAGGTTTAAGAAATATTATTATTTTTACTTTAAGTTTAAATAGTGGTTTTTTAAATGCACAAAAATAAAGTATTATACTTTCAAACATAAAACCCTTTTAAAGTTATACAGAGAATACTGAATGAAACTATTAAAAACTGCGATGGTGGGTATCCTTGGTACTGTAATAGCACATACTGCTTTTGCTTATGATGATGTACCAACCCCAAATCCAAACTTTAAAGAAGCTTACGTGGGGCTTTTAACGCCATCTAAAAACTTTAATGTTGTTGCTGGTGGCCTTACACCTGAAATCAGCGAATATAAACTGTCTGATAGCTATTTTGAGAACAATTCAAATCAACGATACAAAGCGACAGCTCACCTTTATCAACAGATGAATACTCGACAACGAGCGATGTATTTATTAGTTCAGCACACAGCTTACTTAAACGATATTTTCTACCCTCAACGTAACCCTTTAGTTAATCCAAACGTATCAGACGAACAATTGAATGTTGAACCAGCACTTAATAAACTGCAGTCCTTACGTACTGACAAAGATATTGTCGAAAATGTTGTAGATCGTGAAACTATGCTTCAGGTATTAAAAGCACATTACGATTATTATATGCGCGATCAATTTACAGTACGTTTTTACGGTAAAAACCAAAACACATTTACTTATGGAATTGATAACTATTCTGGTTTAAAAATACGTTCGGTGGAAGGAAACTTACGCATTGTTGATCGCAAAACAGGTACATTGTTAGGTGACTCAATGGTTAAGTTAAACCACTGGATACCAGCTACCCGTACCAAAGAGCGCCGCACTATTGATATACCGTCTTCCATGCCAGAATGGAAAGACGTTGAAATTAAAGATCTTGCAATTAAATTCCAACCAACTGCAATAACAACCATGCAAGGTAAACGCATTGATATTAATAAAATCTATGCGTACAACACTGAAAAATTCAATTTCTAATGCATTAAGCGGTCTATCTCGACCGCTATTTTTATGTTTTGGTACAATTATTAACCGTAGCCTAAGCAAAAGTTATAAGTTGCTTTTCCCACTAATCAAATTAAGGTTAAAACTATGAAAAAAGCTCTCCTATCAATTGCCACTGTAATCATGGTCGGGGGATGCTCAGAAGTGCCGAATGATATGTCGCATATCGATGTTTTTTCTTCCGATCGCTACCTATCAACTGCACATCAATTTAATAAGCTTGTTGATGATACGTTTAAGTATCCTTATTCAAAAATACCGTTTTTTCTAGTGACGAAAGGGTGGAGTGTTAGTGGTCCAAAAGAGCCAGTATCGCAAATTGTATATAGTTGCTTAACTTCTAATGAGGTGGAATTGGTGACAAAAATCAAGCCATTCATGCCCGAAGTGACCTACATCAAAACACCTGAAAACCAGGTGAAAAATTGCATCATTAAACATTCAAATGACTCAATTAATGCTGATGCGCTGAATGACCTTAAAGCGTTCCCTTTATTCCAAAAATATGCAGACAATCCATTTTTACGTAAGACCGTGGATGCTGCGAAAGCAGATGGCAAAATCTCAGTAAAAGAATATATGGATATTGTGCAGATTGTCATAAAATTAAGTGGAGCTGACAAACAGGTTCAGCTAGAGAAAACTATTCAAGAGCTTTAGGTATTCATATGTCGGAAAATCTATCCATGCATAGCATGTCGAATGAGGAATTGATTCAAGAATGGCTTGATAGCCTGAAGCTTGAAAATAAGTCCGACATGACGATTAATGAATACAAAAAGAGCTTACTTTTGATGTTAGAAATGCCTTTTTTTAAAGGTAAACATCTATTGGAACTAGACCGCGATTACATCACATCATTTCGGTTGCATCGAATCGATGTTGATATTGTTTCTGCAAGAACACTCAACAAAAATTTATCAGCTTTAAAAAACTTCCTGAACTATTGTCTGCGTAAGGAATATATACCTGAAAACTTCTTTTCTGACATTCGGGTTAAGTTCAAAAACCAAAGCTTACCGCGCCCGATCGCCGTGAATACGTTGAATGAGATACTTGATAACAAGACGCCATTAAATCCGAAATACAATAATCAAAAGTTAAGAGATCTAGCAGCTGCAGAAATTGCTTATTCTGGCGGTTTACGTATCTCTGAATTACATGCCATCAAACTAAGTGATATCAACCTCAGTGCTATGCAACTAAAGGTATTGGGTAAAGGAAATAATGAACGGATTGTTTTTTTAGGAAAAAAATCACTAGAGGCTATTTCTACTTGGCTTTTAGTTCGTAATCGTTGGATTTCAAAAGCTGGAGTAGAAGACTGCGGATATTTATTCATTGCACCATCTGGCAAACATATTGCGAAAAACCATTTAGGTGCATGCATTACAGCTCTGTTAAAGGCGCATGGTTCTGGAAATATTGGTAGTACTCATGCTTTGAGACATAGTTTTGCATCGCACTTGTATAACAAAACAAAAAATATTCGCGCCGTTCAGGAAATGCTAGGTCATAAATCACTATCTTCGACACAAGTATATATTCTTGTAGATCACGAAACGTTGATTAGTTCTTATAAAGATGCACATCCACGCGCTAGAGCGAACCAAGATTAATAATTTATTCGCTTCTTGTACTTCTAAAGATATATCGTAAACGATCGAAATAATTAACTTTTGATGGTGCCCGTAATGGCTAAGACTTTTGAACAAGTAAAAAAAGAATTTTTCAATACAAGGGTCATCACAAACAATCGACTACCTAAGCGTGGTGAAAGCCACAAAATTGCTGTGAAACTTGGTTTAATAGACCAAAAACAATCAACATATGTTAAAAAACAGAAACTTTCATATGTTGGCTTATCTGTAATTGAGTGTTTTGAAGAAGCTGGTTTAGATGATGTCTATATCAATGAAAAAATTGAAGAGTTTTCAGAGCTAAAAAACTATACTTCATTACATAAGGCATTAAGAATACTTGATGACGGCCACATGGCCCGTTTAGCAAAAAAATTAGAGGTTTCAGTCGATATGCTCAATGCGACATTGGCTGTGCTGAATAAAATATAAAAAACGGATTGAACCAACCCATGAATGCAAATGAGCTTTATGAAAAGTTACAGCAAATTGGTAAGCCACTGGTCCACGTAGAAAGCCTCGTATCTACAATGCAGTTGGAAATCCCTGTTGAGGAGATTGAAAAACACATTGAACTTTTCGGGGTTAATTTTTTACTGGTAGAAGTTGTTCGATATACCTTTGACGGTTTTCTATCTCCAGAGTACCAACACTATATAGACGAATTCATTGCAGAAAATGAACTGGATGAAGATGTCATTTTGAATATCAGAAATAAAACATCATCAGATATAGGCCTGGTTAATGTTGGCTTTAATCTAAATGGTTGCATCCTTGGCTTAACCCATACGGATGAATGGATGGAACATTTATTCCACTTGGTTAAGTTCATTACTGACAGTGAAAAACGCGAGAAAAGTAGGAACTTTTTGTCTGAACAAGACAAAATCAAGGAACAAAAAGTTTTAGAAAAACAAGCCAAAGAAAAAGAAAGGGAAGTGATGATTCAACAGGTAGAGGATCTCACCAATACCGATGATTTTAAATTATGCAAAACGAAGGGTGAAATATTGTTGTTTTGGGAAAAGAACATTCCTGACCTATACAAAACTCTATCCAGAACTTTTATGGAAACAATGTCTAAGAAATATATCTCTATATTGCGTGGCTCATGAAGTGATACGATATGAGGAAGAACAACGAGTAGTGCATAAATCAGCGTTCTTGAACAACGCAAACAACAATAAAAATTAGTACTCAGCATTCACCAAAGTTTTGTATTGAGAATATTTCGTCAAATTTACTGTGTCACGTACTTGGCCATATTGAATACTGCCTAGATCTGAGTAGGTAAGGTTTTTCTTTTGAGATACTGCAACCAATAATTCATAGTTATTTCTTTGATTGAGTTCAATTGCTGAAGCGATATTTTTGTCTTGGCTCACTTGAGAAGTAATGCTTTGGATCTCCTTTGTAAGCATCCGGCTAACACAGCCTTACCAAGCGATCCTATAAGCCTTAATTTAGTTCCCACCTAAAAACAAGTGGGGACTTAATCCATGAACATGGATATATATTCAGCAACACCTCCTGTTGCTAAAAAACGCAGAACATACAGCCAAGAATTCAAACTCAGTATTGTCAATGCCTGTAAAAATCCTAATACCTCGATCGCTTCGGTCGCACTGCAACATAGTATTAATGCCAACCTTGTCAGTCGTTGGATCAGGATCTTCAGCCATCATGAGGGTGCCGTGCAGGATCCTACTCATGTGAATCCAGCATTTATTGCTTTGCCTTACACTGCTGCAATCAGCCAACCTATTGATGAGAGGATCACGTTGTGTATCACCGTGCCTCATACGAATAATGATATTCAGCTAAAATGGCAGACATCAGAAATACCTGTCTTGGCAGAATTACTCAAGGCACTTGCAACATGATCCGCATTGATGAAATCTGGTTGTCTACTCAGCCCATGGACATGCGTGCAGGTATGGATACGACCATGGCTCAGGTGGTGAGAGCCTTTGGCTACATCAAACCGCATTGTGCTTACCTGTTCTGTAATAAACGTGGCCATCGCATAAAAGTGTTGGTACATGATGGACTGGGCATCTGGCTGTGTGCCCGGCGGCTGGAACAGGGAAAATTTCACTGGGCTCAAGTTCACCAAGGTGAAACCGTGGCCCTCAGCCCGGAACAGTTACAGGCACTGATCCAAGGTTTGCCCTGGCAGCGCATTGGACGACAGCAGGTGGTGACGATGCTTTAAACCAGGCTGTTCCATTCTGCTATTCTCCAAACGTTCTATTTCATTCTTCTCATGACCTCAGGCATACTGCGGTCATGAATACGCTGCCTGACTTAAGCCAACTGACCCATGAACAACTGCTGGAATTTACCCGGCAGTTGGCGATGCAGCATCAGTCTCTGGCACAATCAAATCAAGAATTAGAAAAATCAAACCAGCAATTAGATGCCAGAGTTCAACATCTTGAAGTCACCAATCAGCAATTAGATTCTAAAGTTCAACATCTTTCTATTCTCAATCAAAAATACGAGCATGAACTCGCACTATTTAAACAGCACAAATTCGGCAGTAAAAACGAACATCTCACTGCAAAACAAATCCACCTGTGGGATGAAGCGGTTGAAGAAGATATTGCCGCGGTTGATCTAGAACTGGAACGGCTAAATGCAGATAAAACCGATGCAGTGACACAGAAAGCCAAAACCAATAAACCTAAACGTCGACCACTGCCAGATCATCTACACACCATCCGTATTGAGCATGAACCTGCATCAACCCAATGCAGTTGTGGCTGCCAGTTACGTCGTATCGGCGAAGATATCAGTGAAAAACTGCATTTCAGACCGGCACAGTTCTATAAGGAACAGCATGTGCGTGGCAAATGGGTCTGTGATCAGTGCGACACCCTGACTCAGCAAGCGATGCCCGCCTATGTGATTGATAAAGGTATTGCCAGTCCTGAACTGCTCAGCCATGTGCTGGTATCGAAGTATGCCGATCATTTGCCGCTGTACCGTCAGCGCCTGATCTATCAGCGGGCTGGCATTGATCTGTCCAGATCCACGTTATCTGACTGGATTGGTCGCTGCGGTGTGGAACTGGAACCTCTGGCCAATGCCTTAAAACAGGTGGTGCTGCAACAGCGGGTGATCCATGCCGATGAAACGCCGGTCACCATCATGCGGATGGGTGAGAATGATAAAAAACCGAAGAAAGGTTATGTCTGGGCCTATGCCACTACACAGTACAATCCAGTTCAAGCCGTGATCTATGACTTTCAGGATAGTCGTTCAGGTCAGCATGCTGAAGCGTTCCTGAAAGACTGGCAGGGTTATCTAGTCTGTGATGATTACAGTGGTTATAAAGCACGCTTTAAATCAGGCGATGTCATTGAGGTGGGCTGCATGGCCCATGCACGTCGTAAATTCCATGAACTGCATGTAACTGGGAAAAGTCAGGTCGCTGAACAGGCCTTAGTGCTGATTCAGAAACTGTATGCGATAGAAGCAGAACTCAGGAAAAAGACCGATGGTACAGCGGAAGACCGCCGCGAATACCGACAACAGCATAGTCAACCAGTGATGCAACAACTATATGAATGGCTCAACCAACATCAACTGACGGTACCATCGAGTTCTCCAACCGCCAAGGCCATCAATTACACTCTGAAGCGTTGGCCAGCCTTAAGCCGCTATCTGGATGATGGCAATCTACCCATTGACAATAACTGGGCAGAGAACTCAATGCGTCCCTGGGCATTGGGCCGTAAGAACTGGTTGTTTGCAGGTTCGCTGCGCAGTGGTCAGCGAGCGGCAAACATCATGACTTTAATCCAGTCAGCAAAGCTGAATGGCTTGGATCCGTATGCCTATTTAAGTGATGTGCTGAAAAGGCTGCCGACACATAAAGTGACCCAGATTGAAGAGTTACTGCCACACTGCTGGAAACCTAAATCGAATTAAAAATTGGTATGGGATTCAGCGGACGCTTACTCTCCTTTCTATCTGAAGCAGATACATCCAATGTAGTTAAATAAAATCCGATCGATAGAAATATTGTGGCGGTTAAAGTGAATAGGGATGCACCAGTAAGATAAACGGCGCGTAGAGTTCTATACTTTGTATAAACCACAACTGAAGATATGCAGATTGCCAAACATAGCGCAAGAATAACGGCATGTTGGTCTAGATAATCTGAGAAAAGCATTGTAAAGCCTGAAGTACAAAAACATGTTATATCACTTAGCTACCAAGCCATTTGTAGTATTTGAGACTTATCGTATATATGAAATATAAATAGCAAACCTTTGGTATATACTGAATCGGTTTAAAGTGCTGAAACAATAGGCTTTAGAAATAAAATACTAGTCAAAATGTGAATAATCAGGGGGTACACATGGGGCAAGCTAAGCAAAGAGGTACAGCTCAAGAACGTGCTGAAAGTGCAATTCAAAGTACGATTGATGCAACCTTGGCAAAGATTAAGACCGTACTTGATGGATACTATCAAGACATGCCGAATAACTTCTCGCAAGCTGAAAATTACTTTACTGGATATGTCGCTGCATTTGATATTAAAGATGGGATGGAACTTGAAGGTAAAGAGTCTGAATGGGCTTATGATGGTTTACCTACGCCTACCGCTTTACTCAAACTCGTTGAAACTGAGTTAAACGAAGTGATACGTGAAGATAAAGAGTTTTTGGATGACTTTGATCCTGAAATGTATATTGAAGAACTAGGCGAAAACTTGATGTTCTTCCGCTATATAGGTGCTTCTAGTTTCGATACGCCAGATGATGTTTTGCATAATATTCAAACAGTGTCATTTTGGGCGCCACACTTGGTCATGATTAATGGCGTATGGCATAACACTTATGATGCTGGTGCGGTCAATGATGATGGTGAAACGGTCGGCATAAGATTCTAATTCTAGAGGGGTGCATATTGATTACTGCAGCATGCACCTTATTGGTTTAAACATTGCTGTATCGACTGAGCAATATTTTCAGATATTTTCCAGATTACTTTCTGATTAGATAAGCGATTTGCTTCTTCAGGATTGGCAATCACGCCGATCTCAATTAAAACCGCCGGCTTTTGTGATTTCTTCAGGACCACTAGATTGTCATATTGATATACGCCATTTGAGGTCAAAAGCTTTTTGTTTTCACCTGGTATATTCATGCCATGGTAAGTAGAAGGGCTTTCACCAATTGATTTTAGGTTCTGGCCAATGAGATTGGCGCATTTCAAACTTTTTCCGTATTCTGGATTTTTCTTTGATACAAAAATTGAAAAACCTTTGAGTTGATTCTTGTACTTGGTCAGCTCAGTAGGTATTGAGTCGTGGTGCACCGAAATAAAAAGATTAGCATTAGGGTATCTGGTCGCACGTTGAACCAGTGAGACTTTATCTTCATTCACTGAAGATCTGAGCACTTGGACATGACGCGATTTAAGAAAGTATTCAATAGAATTGACCATGCTAAGGTTGTAAGTGTATTCAGGATAGCCGTTAGCTGCAGTAGATCCAGCTTGTTTTGGTGAATGGCCAACATCAAGTACTACTGAATTTTCAGCAAAGATAGATTGTGTAATGATTGACATTGCTAATATCGATATACATTTTAGCTTTAGCACAATTAAAACCCTTTAAGCTATTATTATGGTTTTAAGTATATTTAATTTAAAAAAAATTAAAAGGTTTAAAAGGTTTTGTTAAAATGGTTTTAAGATGGTTTTAAGATGGTTTTAAAGTACTTATCATGAGAGCTCTAAATACAATTTTGGATATAAAATTTATACATCGACTGTTCACTCAGTTTGTAGAACATCACCCACGACCATTGAGTGTTCACTTCCTGAAAGGCACCTATATAGATGAATTAGAGGGTTATAAGTCAGAGATGGATCCGTAAATTTGAACAACTCCTATAAGTGATATTCTGCTCCTCAAATGATGTTATAAACATCAATATATGGAGTATTTTATGGCACGTAGACCAAGAAGAAATCATTCAAATGATTTTAAAGCTAAGGTAGCACTTGCTGCGATTAAAGCAGAAAAAACACTTGCTGAATTGAGTGCTGAGTTTGATGTTCATCAAAACCAAATTATTGACTGGAAAAATCAATTGATCTCAGCTTCCTCGCAAGCTTTCGATCAATCAAAAGCTCCAACAGAACCACCCATCGATCTAAAAAAATGATCCTAGACAGTATCGTGGACAACAAATCCCTCTAAATTCTTAAAATATTTCTGTTCAAAGGCTTCTGGGCTTAACCAGCCGTTTGCGGAATGCCTTCTGACCCGATTGTAATAAATCTCAATATAGTCAAACAAGACTGTATTCGCTTCTTTTCGAGTGGCAAACACACTGCCATGGACCACATGACCTTTCAATGTATGAAAGAAGCTTTCGGTCACTGCATTATCCCAACAGTTTCCCCTGCGTGACATACTTTGAACGCAGTTATTCGTCAATAATAGCGCCCTAAAATCACGACTACAGTACTGTGAGCCTTGGTCCGAATGCACCATGACACCCATTGGATACCCCTGACGAGCCATTGCATAATGAAACGCATCACACACCAATTGACGGTCTATTCGATGGCTGGTTTGCCAACCGACAATACGACGGCTGAATAGATCCAGCATCACACACAAATACAGCCAACCTTGCTTAGTACGGATATAGGTAATATCCGTTGTCCAGATCTTATTGGGTTCATTGACCGTAAATTGACGATCCAACAAGTTAGGCGCTGTAGGCAAACGATGGTTTGAATCAGTCGTATACTTGTATTTACGTGCAATCCTGCTACGTAAACCAAGCTTTTTAAGCATTCTTCCAACGGTTCGTTCGCTCATGCTGTAACCTAAATCATGCATGTCATGTACCAATGAAGGTGCACCCAATCGTGCATGATGCTGCCAATATACGGCTTTTAAATCATTATATTTCTGCGCTGGATTGGCCTGGCGTTTTCGCCAGGCATAATAGCCTGAAGTGCTGACACCCAGGCATTGACAGGCAGAAGATACAGTGACTTCATTCACATCCAGATCTTGAATTACCGTGTACTTTTCTTGGCATGATCTGTCAGAAAGTACACATGCGCTTTTTTTAAGATGTCATTGGCTTCCCTGAGCTGTTTGACTTCTTTCTCTAATTCTAAGATCCGCTGTTGTTCTGGTGAAAGTTGACGTTTGCTTGAACCTACTGGATTGGCTTCACGAATCCATTTGTCTAAAGTTGAATAACCCACACCTAATTTCTGGGCGATTGCAGCTATAGGTTCGTGGGAGTTTGAAAGTGCATAATCAATCGCTTGCTGTTTAAATTCAGGACTAAAACGTTTAGCCATTTCTTGAATCTCCAAAGATTAAAGTTACGTTATCTTTAGAAGGACGTGCTGTCCATTATTTTGGCTAGGATCAAAACTACATGCAAAAATCGGTGAGCAGGCATTAGAAATTGATTTTTTAGAAGGTGTGTTGAAGAAACTGGGCCGCTTCAACCACAAAAGTTAATCGACGACTCACTTCAGATTTCAGTATCTAAGCAAGCTAAGCTGCTGAAAGTCTCCCGTGGTTGTTATTACTATCGCCCAAAACCTGTGAGTGCATCAGATCTGAAGCTGATGCGATGTATTGATGAATTACATATGCAATATCCTTTTGCAGGCAGTCGTATGATGCGTGATTTGTTGAATCGTCAAGGACATCATATAGGACGACGTCATACACGTACTTTAATGAAGAAAATGGGTATTCAGGCGTTATATTGCAAACCAAATTTAAGCCAGGCTAATCAAGCTCACCGTAAATATCCATATCTGCTCAAAGGGTTGGCTATTCAGCGCAGTAATCAAGTGTGGTCTACGGATATAACGTATATCCCTATGGCAAAAGGCTTTGTTTATTTATGTGCTGTGATTGATTGGCATAGCCGCAAGGTACTTGCGCATAGGGTATCGATTAGTATGGAGGTGGATTTTTGTATTTCGGCTTTAAATGAAGCGATTGAAAAATATGGTCGACCTGAAATATTTAATACAGACCAAGGCAGCCAGTTTACCAGTGATGCATTTATTGATGTATTGAAATCAAATGGCATTCAAATCAGTATGGATGGTAAAGGTCGATGGGTAGATAATGTGATGGTTGAACGATTATGGCGGAGCGTTAAATATGAAGAGGTGTATCTCAAAGCTTATAGCAGTGTCACAGATGCGAAAAAGCAATTAAGTGCATATTTTGAGTTTTATAATTTGAAACGACCTCATTCGAGTCTAGACAAAATGACACCAAATGAGTTTTACTATGATCAGCTACCCCAACAAAACAAGGTGGCTTAACTAGAGCGGAATATCACTTATAAATACGCTTTTAGTTGTTCAAACAAGTGGGACCACCTCTATATCTCGATAGGTATAGTAGAGTGATATCTCGATAGGTATAGTGTTTTGCAGTTTAGAGGAGATATCGCGATGCATACGCGGAAGGCAATAACGGAGGCGCTTCAAAAACTCGGAGTCCAAACCGGTGACCTCTTGATGGTGCATGCCTCACTTAAAGCGATTGGTCCGGTCGAAGGAGGAGCGGAGACGGTCGTTGCCGCGTTACGCTCCGCGGTTGGGCCGACTGGCACTGTGATGGGATACGCGTCGTGGGACCGATCACCCTACGAGGAGACTCTGAATGGCGCTCGGCTGGATGACGAAGCCCGCCGTACCTGGCTGCCGTTCGATCCCGCAACAGCCGGGACTTACCGTGGGTTCGGCCTGCTGAATCAATTTCTGGTTCAAGCCCCCGGCGCGCGGCGCAGCGCGCACCCCGATGCATCGATGGTCGCGGTTGGTCCGCTGGCTGAAACGCTGACGGAGCCTCACGAACTCGGTCACGCCTTGGGGGAAGGATCGCCCGTCGAGCGGTTCGTTCGCCTTGGCGGGAAGGCCCTGCTGTTGGGTGCGCCGCTAAACTCCGTTACCGCATTGCACTACGCCGAGGCGGTTGCCGATATCCCCAACAAACGGTGGGTGACGTATGAGATGCCGATGCTTGGAAGAGACGGTGAAGTCGCCTGGAAAACGGCATCGGATTACGATTCAAACGGCATTCTCGATTGCTTTGCTATCGAAGGAAAGCCGGATGCGGTTGAAACTATAGCAAATGCTTACGTGAAGCTCGGTCGCCATCGAGAAGGTGTCGTGGGCTTTGCTCAGTGCTACCTGTTCGACGCGCAGGACATCGTGACGTTCGGCGTCACCTATCTTGAGAAGCATTTCGGAACCACTCCGATCGTGCCTCCGCACGAGGCCGTCGAGCGCTCTTGCGAGCCTTCAGGTTAGAGGCCGTCGACAATGATAATCTGGATCAACGGACCTTTCGGCGCCGGAAAGACGACGCTCGCTAAGCGGCTGCGCGATCGGCGTTCCAAATCGCTGATCTTTGACCCCGAGGAAATCGGGTTCGTGGTGAAAGAAACGGTCCCCATGCCAGCGAGCGGAGACTATCAGGATCTCCCCTTGTGGAGGGGACTTACGATCGCGGCGGTCAGGGAGATTCGAAGGAATTACTCGCAGGACATCATCATCCCAATGACGCTCGTGCACCCGGACTATCTGACTGAGATACTCGACGGGGTAAGGCGGATCGACGATCAGCTGCTGCACATCTTTCTGACGCTCAACGAGGACCTATTGCGTCACCGGATCGCGAACCAGACCATGCATCCTGACCCGAATCGAAATGCGGAGATTCGAGAGTGGCGATTAGCGAATGTCGCCCGATGCTTGGCCGCAAGGGAACGGCTTCCATGCACAACCCGTGTTCTCGATAGTGGTGCACACACCAGCGATGAACTCGCAGCGATGGTGCTCGACGGAATCGATGGGCGCACCTGATCGCCTTCGACGCCTGCGCAAAGCGTAGCGCGAGGGTGGCGGGCTCACGACCAAACGCCCAGAGGTCGATCATCGCAGGGATGTTTGGCTTTGTGGTGCGGACGACGGGACTCGAACCCGTACTCTCACAGAGAAGCAGATTTTCGTACCACCTCGACTTTCGCCGCCGTCTGATGACGTTCGTGGTCTGGACTGTCCCTTCGCCATTGCCCGAAGGCTTTAGGCGCCGCCCGTCCAGTCTCTACACCTTCCCCCGAAGGGGCTTGGCTCGGGATTGGCTTAGGGTATTGCCCGTTAGCGTTCCCCGACTTTGAGCGGTTCTACTCCGCGGATTTCCCCGCGGGCACTCCAATTTTAAAGTCTGCTGCGTCTACCGATTTCGCCACGTCCGCCTTTTTTCGCCGTTCCTAGCGCTCGTGCGATGCACCTATGTTGCACCTAGCGCCGAATCGTTCTTCGTCATCCTGAAAAACCACGTCTCCTAAAGCCTTGCATAGCTTATCTTTTCTCCACCACGAACTTTTTTGTGGGATGGTAGAAAAAAAGACTTTTTAAGTCCGCTGGCTTGCCAGGCCTTGTTAGCTTGTACGGTCATGGTTATCGGGTAAAGAATATTGACGGCATCGCTGGTGTCGGTGGCTGAAAAGCCGGCTCCCATCAGGGCAATAGCCATTTCAGATGCAGGCGTACAGGGCAATGGTCAACAGCTACAGCCTGTCTGACGATTCCGGCGTCATGGCTGCGGCGGCTATCACGCATTTTTTGTTCGGTCAGGCGGTGTTTTCGTACCTCAATGGTTGGAGCGTGTTGATCGGACCTGGTACAGGTTTGGACAGCACGGGCTGCAAATACGCAAGGGATTTAATGGGCCTGGTGGCGTTCACGGCTTTTATCGTGACGTTTCTGTTCAGGGGCTACTCATAATCTCGTGGCTCGGCGGTTCCCGGCACACCATGACAGTAAGGAAGGACCCTGTGTCTCAACTCTCCCAGCTTCGAAGCCCCGCCGCCGTGCAGGCTGCCATCGATGAGTTCGTGCAACTGGGCCGCACGAAATTCCTGGCGCGCCACGGCTACGGCAAGTCCCGCGACTTCCTGGTACGTGATCCGAAGACCGGCACCGATTGCGATTCCAAGGCCATCGCCGGTGTGGCCTTCGGCAAGCAATTTCCCGAGCAGGGCCCGCTCACTGCTGACAGCTTCTCCGGTGGCGAGGCGACCGTCGTTCCGGCGCTGACGCGGCTCGGGTTTCGCATCATTCGCATCGGCGAAGACTGGTCCGAAGAAGAGGTCCTGGCCACGGTCGAAGACTATTTCGACATGCTGCGTGCCGAGGCGGCTGGGGAGCCGTACAACAAGTCCGAGCACAACCAGGCACTGCGCCAACTGCTGAACGGTCGCAGCAAGTCTTCAGTCGAGCTCAAGCACCAGAACATTAGCGCCGTACTCGATGCCCTGGGCCTGCCCTATATCAACGGCTACAAGCCACGCGGCAACAGCCAACTGCTGCTGCGTAAATCCGTACACGCCTACGTTCTGGAACATCAGCAGACGGTCGGCGCTCTTGTCGATGCCCTGGAGGAGGTAAAACTTCCGGGTGACAAAACCTACCGAGCGGCTTTGGTAGAACCACCCGCCCGTGAAGTGCTTGTGCGTACCCCGGCATCTCTACGGCAACGCCTACCGCGAAAGTTCGATTATGCCGCTCGCGATGAAGCCAACCGCAAGCTGGGCCGGGCAGGGGAGCAGTGGGTGATTGGCTACGAACAGCAACGCCTGACCGAGCTCGGCCACCCAGAGCTTTTTCAGCGGCTGGATTGGGTGTCCGACACCCAGGGAGACGGTGCGGGGTTCGACATCCTGTCGTTCGAAGAGGACGCCCATGAGCGCTTCATCGAGGTGAAAACCACCAATGGCGGGGTAGGCTCGTCTTTCTTGGTCAGCCACAACGAACTCGAATTCTCCAAGGAGGCGGGCGATCAATTCCATCTGTATCGCGTGTTCCAGTTTCGGGACGGTCCGCGCCTGTTCACGCTACCCGGCGACCTCAGCCAACATGTGCATCTCAAGCCGACGGACTACCGGGCGAGTTTCCGGAGTTTGGTGGGGTAAAGGCAGGGTTCTGTTGAGCCGAATGGCTGTGTGCGGCCGATTCTGTTGAAAAAGTAGCGGCCTCCCCATGCCGTTGGCAAAATTGCTTTGTCAGCGAGCGTGGGGGCGAACAGCATGATGGGACAGTTACCGGGAGGACAGCAGCGCCTGTTCTACTCGTTCAATCTGGAAGATCACGTCCCGGCCCAACATCTCCTGCGCAGCATCGACCAGTGCTTGGATCTCAGTGATCTACGTGCCTACCTGGCAGATTTCTATAGCCCCATCGGGCGTCCCTCGATTGACCCGGAGTTGATGGTGCGCATGCTGGTCGTCGGCTACTTGCTATGGCATTCGTTCCGAGCGGCGATTGTGCGAAGAGGTGCACCTGAACCTGGCCTATCGCTGGTTCTGCCGGTTGGGTCTGGAAGACGAAGTCCCCAATCACTCGACCTTCTCGAAGAATCGCCATGGGCGTTTTCGTGACAGCGATCTATTCCGCTGGTTATTCAATGAGGTGCTGCGGCGCTGCATGGCAGCCGGCCTAGTCAAGGGTGAAGGTTTCGCCGTCGACGCCAGCATCATTAAGGCGGATGCCAGCCGGCAACGTGGGGTGGCGGGAGATGAGGTCGATTGGAACGATCCAAAGCTCAGCAGCCGCGCAGTGCGCGAGTACCTCGAAGCCCTTGATGAAGAGGCGCTGGCTGAGGCTCTTCCCAAGAAAATTTCGCTCACTGATCCTCAGTCCCGTTGGACAGCAGCGCCAGGTGGCCCGGCCTTTTTTGCCTACTCCACGAATTACCTGATCGACACTGAGCACGGTGTGATCATGGACGTGGAAGCTACCCCGGCGCACCGTACCGCCGAAGTCGATTCGACTAGGACGATGGTCGAGCGTGTCGAGGCGCAGTTCGATCTCACACCGGAACGCCTTATCGGCGATACCGCTTATGGCACCGCCCCGATGCTGGCCTGGATGGTCGAAGAAAAGGACATCGAACCGCATGTGCCGGTGTGGGACAAGACCGAGCGCAAGGACGACAGCCTCTCCAGTAACGACTTTCACTGGAGTCAGGACGCCAATGAATATCGCTGCCCAGCCGGCAAACCGCTACGCAGTGAATGGCGCGCCTTCACCCAGCAAAGGTCGCGGGTAACTAAGGCCAAAACCGTCATTTACCGCTCCAGCCAAACCGACTGCGCCACCTGCCCGTTGAAAGCGAAATGCTGCCCCAACACGCCGAATCGGAAGATCGTCCGCAGCATCCATGAGGCTGCCCGCGACGTGGCTCGACGCATCGCCAAGACACCGGAGTACCTCGTCTCTCGCTGCGAACGAAAGAAGGTGGAGATGCTTTTCGCCCACCTCAAACGGATCATGAAACTCGACCGTTTACGACTGCGTGGCCTAACGGGTGCCACTGACGAATTCACCTTGGCTGCGATGGTGCAGAACCTGCGCCGCATGGCCAAGCTTTTGCCTCAAGGGCCACCGCTGACGGGATAGGTATGCCTGCTACGAGCAGAAACCCTCAAATTAACCCTTAAACCTGAGCAAGGACGCTCAGTGAAACGCCGGAAGGCAACTTGAAGTGGCTTGCAGCCACTTCGACAGCAGGCACACCTGATCGGCAGGCTGCCGCTAAAGCTACTTTTTCAACAGAATCGGCCGATTTGTGCCGGTCGTCAAGGACCGCTTCGGATCACTCTCAACCGGATCGCGGGCCAGCTGATTTGCTAAAACCCGCGCCAAACTCAACGAAGGATTTCGCATGATCCGTTTTTTTTGGCGATCACGCTCGGCCTGATGGTTGGCTGCTCGTCGAGTTCAAGTTCGATCTGATCAGTGAGCGGTAGCGCAAGTGGATCGCCTCAGCCAAGCAGCGTTGTTGCCGGCGGCCGGAAGAAAGCCTTGAACTAGTAGCGGAAAGGATGAAACTTTATTTTTACGATTCTCAGCATTTTCCAAGGTTGAGCGAAAATTAGGATGATACTTTAATGATTCCGGCCTCCATCCCCACAAAACGCTTGCAGATGGCAGAATTGAAATAAGTCATTGTTTTAAATGGATTTTTGCAGGAATTGCTACGTTGCAGGGTCCTGTAGTTAGGATGACACTTTATTTTCCTCCCACAATCAAAGCATCCATCCATGCATTTGTGAAATCAGAACCCATTGAACGCATTGAGTTTGAAAAAAACTTGCTGAACTTAGGTATCGTGAACAATTATGAAAAATATATAGACTACAATAATTTGCTGTTTCACGTTTTGTTTAGCAAATGGATTAACAGTCCAGTTGACTTTGGATATTTTGTCGATCAAAACTTTTACGGTGCCAGCTAAGCTCACTCAAAACATCTACGGTGTAATACACCGTAAAAAGAATTGCACCTGGTACTTGCCACTAAAAAATGACAGTGAATGACATTTTGAGAGAAAAAAATTGTGGGGTAGTGCCTTTTCTACTCCTTTGAGAATTTTAATTATGACAATTCCGATACACCTAACAATAACTTCATATTTTTCTTTCTTGAACTAAGATTCAATAACTTAACTAATTTCTATTTCAATCATAAAATATGATATGTTGACCTTAAGAATAATTCATAAACTTTACTATGTTTGCTTTAAAAAAGAGATGGATCCGTAAATTTGAACAACTCCTATAAGTGATATTCTGCTCCTCAAATGATGTTATAAACATCAATATATGGAGTATTTTATGGCACGTAGACCAAGAAGAAATCATTCAAATGATTTTAAAGCTAAGGTAGCACTTGCTGCGATTAAAGCAGAAAAAACACTTGCTGAATTGAGTGCTGAGTTTGATGTTCATCAAAACCAAATTATTGACTGGAAAAATCAATTGATCTCAGCTTCCTCGCAAGCTTTCGATCAATCAAAAGCTCCAACAGAACCACCCATCGATCTAAAAAAACTACATGCAAAAATCGGTGAGCAGGCATTAGAAATTGATTTTTTAGAAGGTGTGTTGAAGAAACTGGGCCGCTTCAACCACAAAAGTTAATCGACGACTCACTTCAGATTTCAGTATCTAAGCAAGCTAAGCTGCTGAAAGTCTCCCGTGGTTGTTATTACTATCGCCCAAAACCTGTGAGTGCATCAGATCTGAAGCTGATGCGATGTATTGATGAATTACATATGCAATATCCTTTTGCAGGCAGTCGTATGATGCGTGATTTGTTGAATCGTCAAGGACATCATATAGGACGACGTCATACACGTACTTTAATGAAGAAAATGGGTATTCAGGCGTTATATTGCAAACCAAATTTAAGCCAGGCTAATCAAGCTCACCGTAAATATCCATATCTGCTCAAAGGGTTGGCTATTCAGCGCAGTAATCAAGTGTGGTCTACGGATATAACGTATATCCCTATGGCAAAAGGCTTTGTTTATTTATGTGCTGTGATTGATTGGCATAGCCGCAAGGTACTTGCGCATAGGGTATCGATTAGTATGGAGGTGGATTTTTGTATTTCGGCTTTAAATGAAGCGATTGAAAAATATGGTCGACCTGAAATATTTAATACAGACCAAGGCAGCCAGTTTACCAGTGATGCATTTATTGATGTATTGAAATCAAATGGCATTCAAATCAGTATGGATGGTAAAGGTCGATGGGTAGATAATGTGATGGTTGAACGATTATGGCGGAGCGTTAAATATGAAGAGGTGTATCTCAAAGCTTATAGCAGTGTCACAGATGCGAAAAAGCAATTAAGTGCATATTTTGAGTTTTATAATTTGAAACGACCTCATTCGAGTCTAGACAAAATGACACCAAATGAGTTTTACTATGATCAGCTACCCCAACAAAACAAGGTGGCTTAACTAGAGCGGAATATCACTTATAAATACGCTTTTAGTTGTTCAAACAAGTGGGACCACCTCTAAACAATTCATTTAGAAAAGAAAGTCTCAAACGAAAATCAAATTATTCTTTTATTTGATTTAGATTCATTCTGTCCATGTATGTACCCTATGCTGTACACCATGAAATTTCTTAGATTTCAAAGTATCTCTACGCAGCATGCAGATTTAATCGCAATAAAATTTTGGTATGAATTTTGGTTTGAAAAGTTTGCCACGTCCTTTTGTGAGTCGTTCTATTCGACATCCTATAATTTTGAGATCATTCAATGTGAAATTGATAATTTCATTGTTTACTTAGAAAATAATAAAAAACTTGAAAGTAATCTTATACGGCTAAGCAATTCAGAACATATTAATTACACAACAATTGGTCATAGAGTTAGATCCTTCTTAAAGTTTTACAACTTCTTGATTAATGAATACTTAAGCATGCAATCACAGCCACAACTTACGTTGAAGGAAATTCAAAAAATTAAAGAAAACTTGAATAAATATATGACAATAAAGAAAAAAATTATAAATAATTTTTCAAAAGCCAATAAGACAATTAAAAGTGAGATAAATCATAATTTTAAGAGCATGAATCAGGAAATGATTAAAGGATTGTATTCAGTCATTTCACCAAGTAACTCTAATAAATACAATGAATTAAATCCTTTTAGATCTAAAAATGTACAACTCAGAAACTTTCTGATCATACATCTCATGCTCAACTATGGTCTTAGAATTGGTGAGCTTATGCTACTAACAACCAACTCTATTAAAAAATCAATTCAGAATCATAGTTTTAGTTTAATTATTACAAATACAGATGATGAGTTCGATGATCGATCAAAAAAGCCAAAAATCAAAAATGAATATTCGTACCGAGTAATTAAACTGCAGGAACGAGACTACAGAATTCTTCAAATCTATATAAATGAAATCCGAAAAGAAATTCCTTCACATATCTTATTTACATCCTTAAAGCCTCCCTATTCTGCTTTAAGTTTTCTAATAAAAGATCTAAATACGTATCTTTCATCAATTGAGATTCATTGTTATTCAATATATTGTAGGTTGAAAGTATCAAATGTGAAAGTTGAGGATCAGAACGTAGGGTTGATTCGATAGCAAGTTCGATAGGCTCATTAAATATTCCTTCATAGCTTTTTTTTAACCATGCTGGATCTAAATGCATCATTTTATAAGTGAAGCCGAGAGGATCTGGTGCATTACCATCATGAACTTCTTCAGGTTCAAGCATGAAAGTTTGACCTTGATAGCTATCAATAATTTTTTTTCTACAATTGAATTGTTGATGTCCTAACTCTGTTACCCCTATAAGATAACTTGAGTGTAGATGAGGATCGTATGCAAAGCCTTTGAAGTGGGCATGAATTAGTTCTATACCTGTAGACTTATCCTGTGTGACATTGACCCAATTGCTCATATTTACTTAATTAGTCCTAATGGATTTAGCTTATCAAAAATTATCTAATGAAGAAATTCTAAAATTAACATAATACACCTTATACAAAATGCCCTTGTAAGCCCTTAATCAAGGGCATTTTTAGTCTCTACTTAACATAAAATTTTGGTGGTGCTTCAAAAAGTATGCTGCCTTTAAATGAAGCCATTATTGATGTAAAAGAAAAGAAGGCTAAATCAAAAGCTTTAAAATGGTTTTCAAGCTTTTTTGAAAAATTACAGCTTCTTCTGAAGCTACGCCTAATTCTATGCCTTATTTTGCAATTATTGCCTTCAATACCTACAGTAAAAAATTTACCAATACTTTGCTTACCATTTTTAAAAGCAGTGATGAAACTGTCCCAATGATCACTTGCAATTCGGGTGTAGTGAATATCTAATTGTTTAAGCTTTGTCTTCAATTGTTAGACTGTAGCTAAATCTCGTTTACCCCAAACATAAGCAACAATTTCACCTGTTTCTCGATGATAGGCGTAAATAAGCCATTGTTTATTCTTTTTATTTCCAACAAAATTCCAGAACTCATCTACTTCGAGAGATTCATAATGACTTTGCTGAGGCTGAATTTCATAGGTTGATTCAGTTAAAGTACGTAAAACTTTACCGATACTGATGCGCTCAACTTCAGCAATATCTCGTATACCGCTGCCTCTGACCATCAACTGTAATATTTTACGAGTAATACCTGACTTACATCCTAGATAGCTCAGTGCATGATCACCAATAAACTGACGTTTACAGTCTTTGCACTGATAGTTTTGTTTCCCATCTACTTTGATACCATTTTTCTTTATACTATCACTGAGGCAGGTTGGACATTTGATTGCTAGAGTTATTTGCATTTCTCTATTTTATCAAAATCCAATCGGCTTTTTCTTCAGCATACTTTTTGAAACACTACCAAAAATAGATTAACCTCAAACTTCTAATTCTTATAAATAATGAAAAACACCCAACTTATCTAGCACATCTAAAGACAATTGTTTACGTAGAGCAATATCATCACCAGCTTTCATTTGCATATTTAAAGCAAATGCCACCACTTGCCCATCTGCCTTTTCAACAAAACCCACATACCAACCCACTTGCGGGTCTACAGCCATTCCCCAGCCACTTTTAGCATATAGACGATTCTCCCCTCTGCGCTCTACATACAACATCTCTTTCACTTGTTGCTGAACTTCAGGTTTAAAAGGCAATTGCCCTTGGGCTAAATCATACACAAACTTTACTTCTTGTATAGGTGTAATTGTCAAAGGCCCTTTCAACCAAAATTGATCAACTTCCGTGCCTATTTGCATATTGCCATAACCAATACGTTGCAATTCACTTTGCATTAAGCTTGGACCAATACGACGTGCCAATTCTTGATATACAGGCACTGTAGATGCTTGCATGGCTTCGCCCAAAGTAAAATCTTTGTCCCATGCTTTAAAAAAACGTGGCTTTCCATCCCACTTAAATATTTCTGTAGATGTTGCTTTATGATTTTCTAAACCAATTAGTGCATTGGCAATTTTAAATGTAGATGCAGGAATATAAGCTGTTTTTGCTCGGTCTAAATGCGTGCCATATTTTTTAATATTTTGACCATCATATGTGACAAACACAGCATCAGCTGAGATTTCATTAAAAAGCGCTTGAACATTCTGATCGATGATTGAGTTATTCACTTGTGGAATTGTACTTGTTTTTGCTCGACTCATACTATGCTCAGCACAAGCCCCAATACTTATGCTTAAGCAAACTAAACTCAATATTTTTAATAATTTCATGATATACAACTTTAAAATTTGGTAGTGTTTCAAAAAGTATGCTGAAGAAAAAGCCGATTGGATTTTGATAAAATAGAGAAATGCAAATAACTCTAGCAATCAAATGTCCAACCTGCCTCAGTGATAGTATAAAGAAAAATGGTATCAAAGTAGATGGGAAACAAAACTATCAGTGCAAAGACTGTAAACGTCAGTTTATTGGTGATCATGCACTGAGCTATCTAGGATGTAAGTCAGGTATTACTCGTAAAATATTACAGTTGATGGTCAGAGGCAGCGGTATACGAGATATTGCTGAAGTTGAGCGCATCAGTATCGGTAAAGTTTTACGTACTTTAACTGAATCAACCTATGAAATTCAGCCTCAGCAAAGTCATTATGAATCTCTCGAAGTAGATGAGTTCTGGAATTTTGTTGGAAATAAAAAGAATAAACAATGGCTTATTTTTGTTCAAAAGTCATATTTTACCTCGGAGAAACCGGACATTTTTATTGGTGAGAATATAGACACTTTAAATGGGTTCTAACACTCTCGTTTCGTATAACAGCCATTATGTTAAATGAATGATAATTGACATTTTGTTCATTAATACTGATATGCAACGAATTTTATTATATGTCACCCCTCAATTACAAATATAAATGACTGCTCGTCTAATCATCTCAATTACACAATTAAATGTTAAAATGCATAGCTACTTCATCTAAGATAAAATATATGTATCCAAATCTACAGCACAGCTTCGAAAACAGCGTCATTCTCGTTGTAGAAGATGATTATGATATTGGTGACATTCTTGAAAAATACATAAAAAATGAAAACATGCAGGTCATCCGTGCATTGGATGGACAACAAGCTTTAGAGTGCCTAAAAGCCAACTCTATCGACCTGATTCTCCTTGATATTAAATTACCCAAACTAAATGGCTGGGAAATTCTACAAATCATCCGTCAAACAAGTCATTTACCTGTCATTATGCTGACTGCCTTAGATGATCAAGTGAATAAGATCATGGGGCTAAAAATGGGTGCTGATGACTTTATTATTAAGCCATTTAACCCAAACGAAGTGATTGCACGAATACAAGCCGTACTTAGACGAAGTACAAGCCAAAATATGGAAATAACTAATATTATTCGTTATAGAAATATTGAAATTAATCCAGATCATCATCAAGTTTACATTTCAAATGGTCAAAGAAATCAGTTGCTCAACCTTACGTTAACTGAGTATAAGATACTGTTTTTGATGGCAAAAACACCGAATAAAGTCTTTACACGTAATGAATTGATCCAAAACTGTATGCCTGAAAGTGATGCTTTAGATCGCACTGTAGATAGCCATATCAGCAAATTACGCAAAAAACTTGAAGAAAATGATGTAAATGGCTTATTAATCAATGTCCGTGGCGTGGGGTATCGCTTAGATCAAAATCATGAAATTTAACTTTTTTAAAAATTCTGTTGGAATTAACTTCCAGTTTATTATCATGATGAGCCTATTCAATTTAGGCATTACGCTGTTATCTTTCATGATTGGCTATTTTGTTTATAGCTGGGCGATAAAAATAGGTTTTCTAAATACACAAGTTATTAATTCAAATGAATTTTCAGTTACCTCCGTTGACTTTATCTGGCTGTTTTTAGTGCTATTAACAGGCTTTTTTCTTTCTACTATCCTCGCCTTTAAATATGGAAAACGCTATACACAGCCAATTAGTGATTTAGCAGATGTTATTCAACAAATTCAACAAGGCAATTTAGCACTCAGAATTAAACAGCCACATCATGATATTCCACATGAAATCAAGTCTCTTATTGAGAACTTCAATGAAATGGCAAACCAACTTGAAGTATCAGTTAAGAATTCAACTGTTTGGAATGCTGCAATTGCACATGAATTACGAACACCTGTGACAATATTACAAGGTCGCTTGCAAGGTATTGTCGATGGTATATTTATTGCCGATAAAGCTTTACACCTAAGCTTATTGAACCAAGTCGAAGGCTTATCTTACCTTGTGGAAGATTTACGGACACTGACACTTATTGAAAATAAACAATTACGATTAGAACTAGAAAAGACCAATTTAAAAAATAGTATTGAAAAATGTCTGCAGATGTTTAATGAACGGTTTCATGTTAAAGGTTTAACTATTGTTTTAAATTTGACGGATAAATTGGTTTGCGTTGATATAAGAAGGATGGAACAGGTCTTTATTGCATTGTTCTCTAACTTTCTAAGATATTCGAATGCTGGAAAAATAAATATTACATCTGTAACCACAGCAGAACATTGGGTATTGACGTTTGAAGATGAAGGTCCTGGTATTGATGAATCGCATCTTAAACACCTGTTCAAACCCTTCTATCGACTGGAAGACTCTAGATCATGTCTAGATGGCGGTACTGGATTAGGCTTGGCAGTGATTGATGCAATTATTGAAGCACACCAAGGTCATATTTATTATTCTAAATCCAAAAACTTAGGTGGCAGCTGTTTTACTATTCAACTAAATCGTAAGACATCAACTCATTTATAATGTGTTAAGTTCAGATTAATACGGCTTAATTTAAACCATAAATTTAAGATAAATTGATGTCTGAACTTAACCATTCTGTTTGATGATCCTCAAATAAATTTCATCACAATGAATTCTCATCTCGATATTTAGCTAGCATAAAAAATACCACAATGGAGAGTATCCCGATGATAATCCCTGCTGTTAATAATAAATTAACATGAGCTGAACTGAAGGCAATTTTACCTGCGTTAATCAATGCTGTACCTTGTTCAACGGGTAACTGGCTCGCCACTAAATAGGTATCACCAATCGAAAGTCTGGCTTTTTCTGCTAAAACAGCAGTTAAATCTGACGGCACTTGAAGATGACTGCCAAATATATAGGCCATGAAAACACCAAATAAAGTAATACCTAGTCCTGTACCCAGTTCATAACCTGTACTTTCAAGTGAACCTGCCGCACCGCCCTTTTCTGCAGGTACTGAGCCCATGATCGCAATGGATGAAGCTGTTAAACCAATACTCAGTGTTAATCCAATCGAAGCTAAAATAAAGGGAACGATGATTCCCGGATGATGAAAATCTGAATAACTCAAACTGACCAACGCAATTGCTGCCAATATTAATGACATGGTCGCAACCAGACGGAGTCCAAATTTATTGGATAAAAAACCAGCAATAGGCCCGCCAATAGCGGCCGCAACCATAATCGGAACCATAAAAAGACCGGCTTGCAGCGGTGTTAAACGAATGACATATTGCAGCTCCATTGCCAAAGTTAACTCAACCCCTGCCAAAGCGCCTGCAGCAACCATTGCCATAATAATGCCGGCTAAAATAGCAGGACGTGAAAATAGCGAAAGATCTAGCATCGGCTGAGGAGAATTCAGCTGTTTGCGTACAAATATGGTTAATAAGCCGATAGATAAAACGACCAAAGGCAAGACAATCAACAACGACTGTTTACCGCCTAAGCCTGCTTTTAGTGCATATACAAACGAAATCAAACCGACAATCAGCAATAGCGCTTGACCAAATGCCCAATGTCCAGGGGTTATAGCTTCTTTTCGGGACAATAAGAAATAGCACATTGGTGCGACAACCAGCATGATTGGGACGTTAATCAGGAAAACTGAACCCCACCAGAAATATTCTAACAATCCCCCACCAATGAGCGGTCCAATGGCGGCACCGGCTGATCCGATTGTGCCCCAAATACCCAGCGCAATGGCACGTTCGCGACTGTCTTCGAAGGTTCTGCGAATAATACCCAATACACAGGGCATAATCATGGCACCGCCTAATGCTAATAAAGCACGTGCGGCAATCAGCATAGAAGCCGTTTGGGAAAATGCCGCAAGGACTGAGGCAATTCCAAATATAACCAAGCCAATCAGCAGAATCTTACGATTGCCGACACGATCAGCCAAAGTTCCCATCGGAACTAAAAGTCCAGCCATAAGTAATGGATAAATATCAATAATCCATAAGACTTGGTTACTTGTGGCACTCAGCGATTGGGTTAATGAGGGAACCGCAACATGCAGTACAGTCATATCAATCACAATCGGCAGAAATGCAAGCACGACAGCGAGCAATATCCACCAGCGTTTCGGATCAAGATTGGTAGCTTTCATGATTAAACCTATATTGATGGTTTATTAAATCAATTCTGAAATAAAGATGTAAATGAAAGATTTGTTGTGGGCTAAACTCGTTAACCCACAGCTTTTATTCTCAGTTTTGATGCTTAATGTGCCGCTTTACGTTTCGAGAATTTCTCAACCATGCTCATGACGACAATAAAGAAAATCGGTACAAAAATAACAGCTAGAATTGTTGCGCTGATCATGCCGCCAAAGACGCCTGTACCAATCGCTTTTTGAGTTTCAGAACTAGCGCCACTGGCAATGACTAAAGGAATAACGCCACAGGTAAATGCCAAAGATGTCATTAGGATTGGACGTAAGCGCAATTTAGCGGCTGCAACGGTTGCCTCCACTAAACCCATTCCTTCTTCTCTTAGTGCTTTTGCAAACTCAACAATCAAAATAGCATTCTTTGCAGATAGACCAATAATCGTGATCATGCCGACCTTAAAGAAAATATCATTTGGCATACCACGTAACATTACTGCTAAAAAGGCGCCAATCAACCCTAGAGGGACAACTAGCATCACAGAGAATGGAATTGACCAGCTTTCATAAAGCGCTGCCAAGACAAGGAAAACGACTAACATCGACAACAGTAATAAAAACAAGGTTTGTGATTCCGACTGTTTTTCTTCTAGAGAAATCCCAGTCCACTCATAACCCACACCTTTCGGAAGTTGTTCAATCAAATTTTCCATCTCAGTCATGGCTTGTCCTGAAGATATACCTGCTGCTGGACTGCCAGAAATACTCAATGATGGACGACCGTTGTAACGATTGTATTGTTGTGGGGAATGTTGCCAAATTGGAGTAATTATTTCAGACATTGAAACCAATTTACCGCTTTGACTGTTCACCTTAATCTGAAGAATATCTTCAATACTCATGCGTGATTTGGCATCAAGTTGCACAATGACTTGCTGCATACGGTCATGATTTGGAAAATCATTGATATACATCGAACCCATTGAGGTTGAAATAATATCGGTCACATCACTGAAATTAACACCTAATGCCTGCAATTTATCTCTATCAATTTTAAGCTGTACAGAACTGCCATCTGGCAAACCTTCAGGATAGACCTCCGCCACGATTTTACTTTGTGCTGCTAATGCTAAAAGCTGATCTTGTGCTTCTCTTAAAGCAGGCATGCCAATATTGCCACGATCTAATAATCTCAGTGAAAAACCAGATGAGTTACCCAATTCATCAATTGCTGGTGGTAACACAGACATGGTTTGACCTTCTGAACTTTCAGCCATCGCTATATTGGCATTATTCACGACTTCTTGTGCCGTAATAGTACGCTCTTCGAATGGCAATAGATTGGTAAAATACATCGCTGTATTCTGACCAGATCCACTAAAACCAAAACCTAAGACCGCCATATTGTCTTTAATCCCCGTTTCTTGGTCTAAATAATTTTGAAACTCAGCAACGACTTTACGGGTACGTTCTTGAGTTGCATCCGCAGGAAGTTGAATCGAAGTCATAAACCACCCCTGATCTTCTTCTGGCATAAACGCAGTCGGAACGTGTTTAAAACTAAAAATCAGCACAATGACAATGCCTAAGAAACATAACATTGCGAGGGTTTTATGTTTAATTACTTTAAATAAACTGCGTTCATAGCGATTGTTCAGCTTCTCAAAACTGCGATCAAACGATGCAAAAACACCCTTTTTCTGATGGTCTTGATCAATCGGTTTTAACATCGTTGCACATAACGCAGGGGTTAATGTCAGTGCAAGGAAAGCTGAGAATAAAATTGAAACCGACATGGTAATGGTGAACTGACGATAGATAATCCCCACTGAGCCTGACGCCAATGCCATCGGCAAGAATACAGCGGCTAACACTAAGGTGATGCCAATAATCGGATTGGTAATTTCCTTCATGGCTTTAGATGTGGCTTCAACTGGAGATAAGCCTTCTGTCGCCATAATGCGTTCAACATTCTCAATGACCACAATCGCATCATCGACAATAATCCCGATCGCAAGCACCATACCGAACATGGTCAGCACATTAATCGAAAAACCAGCAAGCAGCATGACTGAGAATGTGCCAAGCAATGCAATCGGTGCAACAATCGCCGGAATTAAGGTGTATCGAACATTGTGTAAAAAGATAAACATGACAATAAAAACTAATGCCATAGCTTCAAGCAATGTCATGATTACTTTTTCAATCGAGATTTTTACAAAAGGTGCAGTGTCGTAAGGTATAGAGAATTTCATACCATCAGGCAGTGCTGAACCTAACTGTTCAATTTTCGCTTTAACACCTTCTGCAGTCTTGACAGCGTTGGCACCAGGACTCATTTGTATCGCCACAGCTGTAGAGGCTTTGCCATTTTCTAAAATCGCAAAGTTATACATCTGTGCCCCGATTTCGACACGAGCGACATCCGACAGTCGAACATTGGCGCCATTTTGTTGAGCACGTAAACTAATTTTCTTGAATTGCTCTACAGTTTCTAATTGACCTTGAGCAGTTAAAGGAATAGTAATTTGTTGCCCCGTCAAAGCAGGAACATCACCAATACGACCTGGTGATATCGGCAAGTTTTGGTTTTGGATGGCTGTATTCACATCTTGAATACTCAATCCATAAGAAACCAAACGATCTGGATCGACCCAAATCCGCATGGCTTTTTCAGCACCAAAATTTTGGACTTTACCAACACCGTCAACCCGCTTTAATTCTTCAATCACATAGCGAGTCATATAGTCACTGACATCAATTTCACTATATTTGCCATTCGGTGAACTTAAGCCCACCATCATTAAAAAACCAGACGACGCAGCATCGACCATCAGCCCTTGTTGTCGCACTGTTTGAGGTAAGCGTGACTCAATGGCTTTAATTTTGTTTTGCACATCAATTTGTGCAAGTTCTACATCTGTACCTGGTTTAAATGTTGCGGTGATTGTTGCTGTTCCAGAACTATCTGAACTTGAACTGTAATAAAGTAAGTTTTTGACACCTGACATTTCCCGCTCAATCAAGGTCACAACACTATCATTCAATGTTTTTGGCGTAGCACCTGGATAGATTGCCGTAATACTAATCTGTGGTGGCGCAACACTTGGGAATCGTGCAATAGGTAACTTGGGGATGCTTAGTACACCCAACAGAATAATAAATAAAGCAATCACCCATGCAAAAATAGGACGCCTAATGAAAAATTGGGACATTATTGCTGTCCTCCATTTTCCTTAATATTTGTAGGTTGCCACTGCTTAATTTTTAATTTTTGCTCAGGCTGTATACGATCAGCCCCTTCAACAATGACTTTCTCACCTGCTTGTAACCCTTGTTTGATCACATAGTTATTTTGATAACGTTGACCAAGCTGAACAGGCTTGCTTTGCGCTAAACCTTTTTGATTAACAATCGTAACATTGGCTTTACCACTAATATCATGTTGAATCGCTTGTTCTGGAACTAGGAGCGCATTTTCAACTTGAGCTCGGCTCATATTGACTCGAACATACATGCCTGGCAAAAGTTTTTGATTTTCATTATTGGCTAAAATACGGATTGTGACATCACCCGTATCAGGATCAACTTTAGTATCCGAAAATAGGATTTCACCTGTAACGTTATAAGGTTTACCCTGACTATTTAGGATTTCAACCGTATGTTTGGTATTTGACACGTCACCTTGCTGTAAAGCTTCCTGTAGTTTTTCATAATCACTAATTGATTGCTTTACATCAACATAGACTTTATTAATCTGTTGTATTACGGCCATTGCATTAGTATCACCTTGACCAACTAATGCACCCTCAGTCACTAAGATTTCACCAATCGTTCCCGAGATAGGGGCTGTAACAGTCGCATATTTAAGATTAAGTTGTTGTCTGCTTAACATGGCTTGCATTTGCGCCACATCGGCTTTTGCTTTTTGATAATCTGCTTCGGTATTGTTGTATTCCTGCTGACTAACCGCATTTACTTTTACTAATTCAGTGTAGCGTTTTAACAGCACCTGCAAACGTGTCACCTCAGCTTGTGCACGGTTTAAAGTGGCTTGATTGCTTTTTACATCTGCCTGAAATATTTCAGAATTCAATTTAAAAAGCGGTTGACCTGCTTGCACATAAGAGCCTTGCTTAAAAAGTACTTTATCAACAATTCCACCTACTTGCGGGCGAATTTCAGCAATACGGTAAGCGACAACACGGCCTGGAAGATTTTCAATTAAATTCATGGAATGCGGTAATACCGTGATGGTACTGACAACCGCTGGTGGCATTTCTGTTGGGGACTGTTCAGCATCTTTGGCTTGTGTACAGCCGATTAAAAGTACAGTTGTAATAAGTATTGAACCTATTAAATGATAATGTGTTGACATGCTTTTTCAGAGGGGGGGTTTTAGATACTACTATTTTGAAATAGCAGTGTTTATGAATTGCTGATGTTGTGTGGAGATTGTGTGGAGATTGTGTGGAGAGATTAAAAGATTTATTTTTTAATGACACGCTTAAGCAGCGTGGCTTGTAAATTAGTATAAATAATTTTGTTGTTCTACAATTTTGATCGTATCTTAGTTTTTTCTCATAGTTCATGAACTTTAAAATTCTAAACCAAGACTAATATTTATATAAGCAATTGAAAATACAATACATAGTTTCTTTATACACTTATGAAGTGAACTTTAGGTGAACATAAGTTAAATAGAAATTTTTAATTAGTTCAGCACAAACGTACAATCTTTAAGGCCTATAACTCGATACCGTTCTCTCTTTGATGTTTATTGCTATCTAATTGAGTGAACTCTGTGGAAATATTTCTTTATACATTAAGCGTTATGTATAGCCCAGGCCCTGTAAATTTTATGGGGCTAAATTCTGGCCTTACAGGTCAATTAAAAAAGACTATAGGATTTTACCTAGGCATTGGTTTCGCCATGTTGATCTTATTCGTATTGTTTGGCTATATAGGTGAAGCTGTTATTCCACATGGATTGATTCATTATATTGCTTTAGCGGGTGCAATTTATACATTCTACTTGGCTATAAAAATGATTAGGGCGAATGTAGAAACAACTCAACAGCAAGAAAGCCATCTAACATTCTTAAATGGCTTATTTATTCAGTTATTAAATCCAAAAGCCATTCTCGTCATTCTACCTGTTACGACAATTATGTACCCTGCAGCCAAAATCACAGGAATCATGATCTTGATAGTTTCTTTACTGATTTCACTTGGTGCTGTTGGCGCACCATTCACCTATGCTCTGGTTGGAAAAGTATTAGGCAACAAAATTGCTAATCCTATCTGGTTTAATCGGCTAAATAAGCTGATGGGTATACTCTTGATTTTATCAGGGCTTTTTATGTTCAAAGATTTTCTTAATGGAATAAATCTGCTGTAGGACAAATTAGCCGTTCAAATCGAACGGCTATCTTTTAATATTTATCATTTTCCATTGAGTGGGAGTTAAACCAAATGTTTTTATAAAATGTCTGGTCATATGACTCTGATCAAAAAAGCCTGCATTTAAAGCAGCATTAACAATAGACTCCCCTTGAGCAAGGTAGAACTTAACTGTTTCTAAGCGACGCATGATCATATAACGGTGTGGGCTAGTTCCAAATAATAATCGGAAATCACGAGAAAGGCTCCAGCGGTCACGATCAGCATGTTTCTCTAAATCTGACAAACTTAAGTTTTCATGTGGATACGCCAAAATACACTCACGCGCTCTCTCTGCTGCCTTGTAGTCAAATTTTTTGTTTTGGTTAGATGAAGTATCTGAAATTTCACACAGTGTAGTTGCCAAATCAAATAGAGCATCTTCCTCTTCTAGGGTATCCATATAATTATTTATATTATTTAGAAAGCTATCCATTGCCCTAAACAGGCGAATATCATTACTTAAGCCATGTCTGATAAAAGGCAAAGGTTTACCCTTTAAAATGGTTTGGATCATCGCTGGTTCGATGTAAATCATTCTATAGCGATAGCCATCTAATGTTCCTGATTCACCATCATGCTTTTCATCCGGGTGTAGAACCATAGTCATGCCTGGCAAGCTATGTTGCAATGTACCTTTGTAATGAAAGTTTTGAACTCCGGAAAGAGTCCTGCCAATAGCATAAGTATCATGTCGGTGAGGTTTATAAGCATAATTGGAAAGAAATGCTTCAATTCTTTCTAATTTATGATTTTGAGTGGGGGATCTCACAATCCAATTATTTCCACTGGAGAAATCAGGCATAATTGATGGCCAATTTTTCGTAGATTCTATTGTAGATTATTTTTCACTTTTCCTAAAATTAACATAATACACGTTATACGTAATGCTTGATATTTCTCTTTAAATATCATTATATTAAAGCAAGCCGTTCTGAAATATAGGGCACCAGCAGAGCGGCTTTTTATTGATTATTCATGTTCCACGCTTAAAATTCGAACAGTGTTTCATGATTTTTATAAGTTAAACTAAATTTAGTTGCTAATCCCAATAAGCTATTCACTAACTTGTAAATATCGGTATACCGCCTGACGACTAATCCCAAAAGCTTTCCCTAATGCCATTTTCGATGGATACTTCCCCTCCTTCCATGCTTGTCGTAAAGCTTCAGCTTGGTCAGGCTTTAGTTTATGCACCCGACCTTTGTACTTCCCCTGAGCAGAGGCGAGTTTTATTCCTTCCTTTTGCCGCTCTAAAATGATCTCACGTTCGAACTGTGCAAAAGCACCCATCATTTGAAGCATCAAATTATCCATCGGGGTGGATTCGGCTGTAAAAGTAATATTTTCTTTTACAAACTGGATGGCGATCCCTCGTTTGACCAGTTTATCTACTTCAGTGACCAAATCTTTTAGGCTTCGCGCAAAACGATCCATTGAATGTACAATCACCCTGTCCCCTTCCCGGACATAGTTCAACATTTCCTGAAATTTAGGTCGGTCAGTATTTTTACCTGAAGCACGGTCAACAAAAATCCGGTCGACCTCAATTCCTTCAAGTTGACGTCCAGTGTTTTGCTCGACAGAACTTACCCGGACATACCCTACTTTTTGGGGCACTGTTGCAAATAGGCTGACATGATAAGCTAAATATCTTATTTATTTCGAGATACAGCAGATGAATCCCTTCCATGGTCGGCACTTTCAAGGTGAAATCATTCTTTGGGCTGTTCGTTGGTATTGTAAATATGGCATCAGCTATCGTGAACTTCAAGAAATGCTCGCTGAACGGGGTGTGAATGTTGACCACACCACAATTTATCGTTGGGTTCAGCGTTATGCTCCAGAAATGGAAAAACGCTTACGCTGGTATTGGCGTAATCCTACAGATTTACATTCATGGCATATGGATGAGACTTATATCAAAGTGAAGGGGCGATGGACTTACCTGTATCGTGCAGTTGATCAACGTGGTCATACGATTGACTTTTACCTTTCCGCTAGACGGAACAGTAAATCAGCCTATTGTTTTTTAGGAAAAATCTTCAATACGGTGAAAAAATGGCAAATTCCACGGGTCATCAATACAGATAAAGCAGCGACCTATGGCCATGCTTTATCACGGTTAAAGCGAGAAGGAAAATGTCCAGTAGATATTGAGCACAGGCAGATTAAGTATAAAAATAATGTCATTGAATGTGATCATGGTAAGTTAAAGCGGATCATCAGGGCCACATTAGGATTCAAATCTATGAAGACGGCTTATGCCACAATTAAAGGTATTGAAGTCATGCGTGCACTACGTAAAGGACAAGCATCGTCATTTTATTATGGTCAGCCTCAAGGTGAAGTGTGTCTAATCAACAGGGTTTTCGGTCTCTAAGCACTTTTAAAAAGGAACTTCATCGACTCAAATCTCTATTTGCAACAGTGCCCTCAAATCTCTATTTGCAACAGTGCCCGCTATTCCACGATAAACGATTGCGAGCATCAGGATATTAATATTTCGTTTTCCCCATTTCCAATTGGTTCTATCTAAAGTCAGTTGCACTTGGTCGAATGAAAACATATTGAAAATCAACTGAGAAATTTGACGATAATCAAAATACTGACCTGCAAAGAAGCGCTGCATACGTCGATAAAATGATTGTGGTAAACACTTGATGGGCAAGGCTTTAGATGCAGAAGAAAGATTACATGTTTGCTTTAAAATAATCACAAGCATGATGAGCGCAAAGCACTTTAAATGTGACTTGTTCCATTTTAGAGATTTGTTTAAGATAAGATATAACTCATTGAGATGTGTCATAGTATTCGTCGTTAGAAAACAATTATTGTGACATTATTTCAATGAGTTATCTATTTTTGTCGTGTACAGAGATTATTATAGAAGCCCCCATGAATAAATCGCTCATCATTTTCGGCATCGTCAACATAACCTCGGACAGTTTCTCCGATGGAGGCCGGTATCTGGCGCCAGACGCAGCCATTGCGCAGGCGCGTAAGCTGATGGCCGAGGGGGCAGATGTGATCGACCTCGGTCCGGCATCCAGCAATCCCGACGCCGCGCCTGTTTCGTCCGACACAGAAATCGCGCGTATCGCGCCGGTGCTGGACGCGCTCAAGGCAGATGGCATTCCCGTCTCGCTCGACAGTTATCAACCCGCGACGCAAGCCTATGCCTTGTCGCGTGGTGTGGCCTATCTCAATGATATTCGCGGTTTTCCAGACGCTGCGTTCTATCCGCAATTGGCGAAATCATCTGCCAAACTCGTCGTTATGCATTCGGTGCAAGACGGGCAGGCAGATCGGCGCGAGGCACCCGCTGGCGACATCATGGATCACATTGCGGCGTTCTTTGACGCGCGCATCGCGGCGCTGACGGGTGCCGGTATCAAACGCAACCGCCTTGTCCTTGATCCCGGCATGGGGTTTTTTCTGGGGGCTGCTCCCGAAACCTCGCTCTCGGTGCTGGCGCGGTTCGATGAATTGCGGCTGCGCTTCGATTTGCCGGTGCTTCTGTCTGTTTCGCGCAAATCCTTTCTGCGCGCGCTCACAGGCCGTGGTCCGGGGGATGTCGGGGCCGCGACACTCGCTGCAGAGCTTGCCGCCGCCGCAGGTGGAGCTGACTTCATCCGCACACACGAGCCGCGCCCCTTGCGCGACGGGCTGGCGGTATTGGCGGCGCTGAAAGAAACCGCAAGAATTCGTTAACTGCACATTCGGGATATTTCTCTATATTCGCGGTTCAGCAGGCATGTCCCCTTTGAGGGCGACCCGACGACAGGATAATCGACCTTATGGTGCGCAAATATTTCGGCACAGACGGTATTCGTGGCAAAGCCAACGAAGGCGCGATGACGGCGGAAACCGCCTTGCGCGTCGGCATGGCGGCTGGCCGTGTCTTTCGTCGCGGTGACCACCGCCATCGTGTCGTGATCGGCAAGGATACGCGCCTGTCGGGCTATATGCTTGAACCCGCGCTCACAGCCGGTTTCACCTCGATGGGCATGGACGTATTCCTTTTTGGCCCGCTGCCGACAACGTATAGGAAGAATAAACGCCCTTTTCACCCAAGTCCAACAGCTTTGGACCGCAGTTGACTCTTTCGACACCCCTGCGATGCAACCCAATCCGGCTGACGGGGAGCCAGCAACGCTGAAAATTTACCCTCCTCTTTCCCACTAGCGGCTCCTTTTCCGACAACCAGCACGGCGGATCCCTGCCGCGGCGCTGTGAACGCAGCATTTTGATTGGTATCGTTGGCCTTCAGGCTCGTCAGTCAAACAGACCCAGGAGCAGCTCAGCCGGTGGCGCCCGGCTTTCGGGTAACGCCCTGGTCCCGCTGGTTTCGGCTTTGTGCTTCAGGTGATCAAGGATCTGCTTGATCACTATAGGGTCTTCAATGCAGGCGATGACTTTCATGGCGCCGCCGCAGCCGCTGCAGGTCTCGATGTCGATATTGAAAACACGCTTGAGCCGTTGCGCCCATGTCATCGACGCTCGCCGTTGTGCTGGTGTTGCCGGTTCATCAGCCACCCTGACCTTGTTGCCCCTGCCCCGTTTTGCCGGCGTGACCAACGCCCGGTGCCGACTGTTGGGTGCGAACACCCCGTGGAAGCGGGTTAGGTTGACTCTGGGCTTCGGTACCAGGGCGGCCAGCCTTGCAATGAAATCCAATGGTTCGAAAATGACGTGCGTGGTGCCGTCCCGGTACGGCGTCTTGAGCTGGTAGCGCACGTTGCCGCCTCGTGTTAACGACAGCCGCTTCTCGGATACCGCCGGGCGGCTGATGTACCGGCACAGCCGTTCGAGCTTCTTGCGTTCATCGGCCCTGGCCGCCACGCCGGCGTGCAGGCTGGACCCGGCTACCTTGCCAATCCCGTCACCGAACGGATCACCACTGGTCGGCAGAGTTTGCAAAGTGAACACCTTTCGCCCCGCCTGTGAACCGACAGCGATACGGTAAGTGATCGAGTGCCCCAGCAGGGGTGTCATCGGGTCGTCATCCACCGCATCCGAGGCCAGATAGCTGTTTTCGACATCCCGTTCCAGCAGGCCTTGCCGTTCCAGATAGCGACCCACCCGGTGGGCGATGGTGTGCGTCAGCGGCACTGTTGCAAATAACCACGAATGGTAAGCTGAAGACTGTTTTAGCTAAAGGTGCAGCATATGAATCCTTTCCATGGTCGGCATTTTCAGGGCGAAATCATTCTTTGGGCTGTGCGCTGGTATTGTAAATATGGCATTAGCTATCGTGAACTGCAGGAAATGCTGGCCGAACGGGGTGTGAATGTTGATCACACGACTATTTACCGTTGGGTTCAACGTTATGCTCCTGAAATAGAAAAACGTTTACGCTGGTATTGGCGTAATCCTACAGATCTGAGCTCGTGGCATATTGATGAAACCTATGTAAAAGTGAATGGACGATGGTCTTATCTGTATCGTGCAGTCGATCAACGTGGCGATACCATTGATTTTTATCTTTCTTCTAGACGTAATACCAAATCAGCATATTGTTTTCTTGGAAAAATTTTAAATAATGTGAAGAAGTGGCAAATTCCACAAGTGATCAACACGGATAAAGCACCCACATATGGACGTGCTTTATCACGGTTAAAACGGGAAGGTAAATGTCCACCAGACCTTGAGCACAGGCAGATTAAGTTTAAAAATAACGTGATTGAATGTGATCATGGCAAGCTAAAGCGGATCATCAGGGCCACATTAGGATTCAAATCTATGAAGACGGCTTATGCCACAATTAAAGGTATTGAAGTCATGCGTGCACTACGTAAAGGACAAGCATCGTCATTTTATTATGGTCAGCCTCAGGGTGAAGTGTGTCTAATCAACAGGGTTTTCGGTCTCTAAGTACTTTTTAAAGGGAACATCATCGACTCAAATCTCTATTTGCAACAGTGCCAATTATAACGCATTACGTATAAGGTGTATTATGTTAATTTTAGAAAATCTTTCTAATCAGAAATTTAGTTTTCTATTAAGTTCTATAGTGCGGATCTAAGCGTAATACTGTATTCACATCATATTCAGCATCAAAAAAATCACAAATTTTTGATACCTTACCTTTAATTAATAATTTCTTATCTAGATAGATGATCAATTTATTTTTATTTTTATCGAATATTACTCTTCCCCGAGGTACATCGTCATATTCAATTTCCCTTAGCTCAGAAAATTTATTTCGTAATTCATCCCAATAAGATACATGGTTGTAGGCACTATCAATTGATATACGCTGAATTATCAGGAGACTTTCCCTTGGGAGATTCTAGGCAGCCAACTTATAAAAGTCTTCGGCCATTTGATTTGGTGTCTTAAAACCCAAACCCTTTTGAATTCTTCGATGATTATAAAATAATTCAATGTATTTTATAATATCTGCTTTGGCTTCTTCTCTGGTTTGATAGTTGTAATGATGCACTAACTCATTTTTCAGTATTCCCCAAAAGCTTTCAATCGGTGCATTATCGTAACAGTCTCCGCGCTTGCTCATTGAACCTTGAAAACCATATTGCTCAAGTATATTTCGATATTCATGGCTGCAATATTGACTTCCTCTGTCTGAATGCACAATCAGTTCTTTGGTTGGTTTTTGATTGTGAATAGCCATATTTAGCGCATTACAAACAAGCTGTGCTGTCATGCGCACATTTAAGCTATAGCCAACCACTTGTTTCGTGTAAAGGTCTTTTACCGCTGCTAAGTACAGCCATCCTTCAACAGTCCATATGTACGTAATATCACTTGACCATGCTTGATTTGGTCTAGTCATTGAGAATTGTTGCTCCAGCAGGTTTTCATAGATCGCTCGATTATGGTCACTATTCGTAGTCCTTTTAAAACGCTTGTGTCGCTTACAATACAGGTGGTTCAGCGCTTTTATCTGACGTACAGCGTACATACTCATTTTTATGCCCTGAGCTTGTAAGTATTTGGTTAATCGAATATAACCATAGCTCTGCCTTGTCTCCTCATGGGCTATTTTCACCAATATCGTCTGTTGATTTCGTTGAATCGTTCTTTTGCTCACGCCTCTCTTGAGCCAATCATAAAAACATGAAACTGAAACATGAAGTAATCGAGCCATTAAGGTAATTGGAAAAGAATATCTTTTTTGTTTCATATAGGCGTACCTTACTGACTTTCTTTGGCAAAGTACGCTGCTGCCTTTTTTAAAAATTCACGTTCCATTTCAGCTATTTTGAGCTGTTGTTTGAGTTTTTTATTTTCTTCGAGTAGAGCGTTTAGATCAGGTGAATACTGTTTTGTACCTGCTAAAGTTCCAGCCTTTGCTTTGGTATTCCAATTTGAAAGAGTTTGCATTGAAATGCTAAGTTGTCTAGCTGTTTCCGAGACATTGCCTTGATTGGCTTCAATTAATTTGATGGCTTCAGCTTTAAATTCTGTGGTGTAAGTCTTGTGTTTCTTGCTCATGGTAAACTCCTGATGAGTGTGTTTAGTTTACCAAGTTAAAACCTCCTGTTTTTTCAGCACACATCAAATCATACCTAAAGAATCTGAGCTATTAATATCAAACTCATGAGAAATACCAAGAACTTGATTTTTATAAAACCAAAATATACCTATTTTCAATGTTATTCTCCTAAGTTTTCATATATAACTTAAAAAAAATTAAGCAAGTAAACATACTATGATTGAATACTCAGAAAATTTAAATAAATTAAAAAATAACCTTATTACACATAAGGATTATCACCCTCTTTTACAAAAAATCAGCTTACCTTTCATTCCAGATTTTTTAGATAGTTCTTTTGACCAATCCAAAAATAAAGTAGTAATTGTTGGCCAAGAAACTTCTGGATGGGGGAAATTGAAATTAGATAGCTTTATATTAGGAAATTTAAGTACAAATGAATTAATTTCTGAAAGTAAAATTAGATACCGTAATCTTTATGAAAAGCCACCTGTGAGATCACAATTCTTAAAATTCTTAGGTAAAGTCAAAGAAAAAAATAATAACGAGTATATACAATGGTTAAACTTCTACTTCTTTGATTATAATAAAAAATCTTTTAACTTATTGAATTCAAAAAATAAAAGTATAGATTTGTATGAGCATCTTAAAGATATATCAATAGAAAACTTAGTAAATCAACTTGATAGATTAGAACCTAAAAATATTTTTTTCTTAGGTGCATATCATGGAAATTGGGAACAGTTGAAACTCAATTATGTTAATGACGAAGATATTCTTAACTTCAAAGAATCTATAGAAGGATTTAGCGTAAGATTCTGGAATAAAAAGACTTTAGTAATTCGACTCCCTCATCCTGCTTCTCGTGTTCCAAATAAAGGAAAAATTCAACAACAAGCTTTAACTTACTTTGATATTTTTAATAATCAAGCGGAGCAAAATCCTGAAAAATTTAAAGAATTGATAAGAGATAAATTACTTAACTAAAATATATTTAACATAATGGGCGTTATACGAAATGCACAAATTGAAAAATATAAAAATCAAAAACTTATGATATAAATTATTTGCTCGATGATGTTCAAAAGCCGACTTGGAAACAAGTCGGCTTTTTTATGAGCAGTTTTGATAGTTCTTGCCAATAAATTTGACTAAAAATTACGCTTCTCAACTTGAGTTATACAATTTTGTGATACATTATTGTATATACAAATTTGAATGTTTTTTATGGAACAGTATTTTGAATGGGATGAGGCTAAGAATCGAAAGAATCAGAAAAAGCATGATATCTCTTTCGAAACTGCAAGCCTTGTTTTTGAAGATCCATTACGGATCTCAATCCAAGACAGACATACCGATGGTGAAGAACGTTGGCAAACCATTGGACGAGTTAAAGGCGTACTAATGTTATTGGTGGCTCACACCATTTTTGATGAAGATGACTGTGAAATCATACGAATCATTAGTGCAAGGCAAGTGACTAAAGCGGAGCGAAACAAATATGAGCATGGTTAGATACTCACGCAAAGAGCTGAATGAGAAATTTGGTGAGAAGCAAGATGCTGAAATTCAACGCTTGCTTGCTAAAGGCACGGTTCCTGATGATCAGCTAGATCTATCAGATATTCCTGAAATTACCGATTGGAGCAGTGCTGTACGCCAAAATCAATTTTACCGCCCAGTGAAGCAACAAACTTCAATTCGGTTAGATGCTGATGTACTTGCTTGGTTCAAAGCACAAGGCAAAGGTTATCAAACACGAATGAATGAAATTTTACGGGATGCTATGCTGAAAGAATTAAAAAATCATCAATAAAAATGGGAGCTTAAGCTCCCATTTTTGACTTCGCATAACGCCCATTATGTTAATTTTAGTTTTCCTTAATACGACAAAAATATCTACTTCATTTCACGAGAATTTCTTTTGCTAAAAGTTCTTCTTTCGTTACACCGAAATATCTTATTTCTAATTTAGGCCTGCCTAACATCTTTAAAAGATTGTTTTCATCATTTATATTTTTTATAGCTTTGCTTACACAATCAATTACGTCATTAGTTTTAGAAATAGCTTCTTTTTCAGATACTTGATCGCTTACTTTTCGAGATATTAAGTCATCAAAATATATCCTATATTCTTCACAAACTAGATAAAAATAAGGGTCTAATCTATCTAAATCATATTCAGATTCAAAGGGTTTACGATCTAATAAATCTTTTTCAGGATAAATAATCAATTGTCCTGCATCGAACCAAAACTCCACAGAAAAATTATCAAACTCAATTCCATTTAAATCATTACTAAAATTTTGAAAATACTGTAATAAAAGATTTTCTATATCCTCTAAAAACTCTTTATTCTTAATATCAAATATTAAAGATTCATTAGAAATAGCTTTGATACAATCTTCTTGAATATCTAACCCCTTTAAAGTCATTTTTACTCCATTTAAATTTTTAGGTTTTGGTGCATTAAGAATTTTGATTAACTTAACATAATGGCGGTTATACGAAATTCACCGTTTCGAGCCCCAAATATCAAGTTTATTTCTTGCATAAATGTATCCTATAGGATACATTCTACTTATGTACTCAATATATACCACTGAAGTCTTTGATGACTGGTTCACCAAGTTAAAAGACCAGCAGGCAAAAAGACGCATACAAGTCCGAATTGATCGGGTTGAAGATGGAAACTTTGGAGATACTGAGCCGGTCGGTGAAGGTGTTTCTGAATTACGTTTCTTCTTTGGGCCAGGCTATAGGATTTATTACTGCAAGCAAGGGCAAAGGGTTGTTATTCTCTTAGCAGGCGGAGATAAGTCTACGCAAAGTAAAGATATAAAACTTGCCCTGCAATTGGCACAAGATTTAGAGGAGGAGCTATAAATGGCTATTAAACTTCGCAAATGGGACAGTGCTGAGCATCTTAAAACAGAGGATGATATGCAGGCTTACTTACAAGCATGTATTGAAGAATCTAATGGCGATGCCGCATTCATTGCAAAGGCTTTAGGTAACATTGCAAAAGCTAAAGGAATGGCTCAATTATCACGAGATACAGGCTTAGGCCGAGAAAGTCTTTACAAAGCACTTTCTGGTGATGTTAACCCTAGTTTTGATACTGTGATTAAAGTTGTAAAAGCACTGAATTTACGCTTAGCAATTTAAAAAAAGTTATTAAAAAATGGAGCTTTAGGCTCCATTTTTTAATTTCGTATAAGGTGTATTATGTTAATTTTAGAAATTCTTAATTTCCATCTATCCAAACTTGCTTGATCCAATCTGCTAAATCTTCCCACTGCTCATCGCTATATCCATCTGCTGTCCAATATCTAATTTTATGATTAGGAGATAGGCAATAATAACTACCATTATCTTCACAAATAGGTAGCCAATCTTCTGGCAGACCTTGCTCCCTAGCATCATTTAATATCTGAGATAGCCCTCGATAGCATTCTTTCTCATCTGTAAGAGACGCTAATTCAATTGTTCCATAAAAGATATTGCTAATCTCTTTCAAAACTTTTTTATAATCTTTTGGAAAAATAAAACCTATTTTTCGTTCATAAGCAGATATGAAAATATCATCAGGTAGTTCTATGTTTAGACGACTATTCCCAGATAGTTCTTTTAATTCTTGAATAATGTTATCAAGCTTATTTTGCATATACATTCTGCTCTATCGCATTAAAGTTCTTACTACAATTTAACATAATGGCTGTTATGCGAAACGAGATGTTAGAACCCATTTAAAGTGTCTATATTCTCACCAATAAAAATGTCTAGTTTATGATGGCTTAAACATCATGGACTGGATATGAAATATAGATGCTGATCACTATGTCTGACAAAGAAATTCAACGTCTTGCTGTTCTGCAAGACGTTCGAGATCATCGTATTACACAAGTCCGTGCTGCTGAAATCCTTAATCTTTCAACCCGTCAAATTACCCGGTTATTACAGAAGCTCAATCAAGATGGTGTTTCAGGTATGGCGCATGCCAGTCGTGGTCAACCTGGCCATCGTCGCCATGATGATTTATTAAAATCAAAATGTCTTTCCATTATTTCTGAACATCTGCTGGGATTTGGACCTACCTTGGCCCATGAGAAGCTCAGCAGCATGTTTGACCTGAATATCCCGGTAGAAACGCTTCGGCGCTGGATGACTGCAAATGACCTCTGGATTCCACGATCCAAGCGCCTTAAACGTCCATATCAGCCACGTTATAACCGGGATTGCTTCGGTGAGCTAATCCAGATTGATGGCTCATATCATGACTGGTTCGAAGGACGCGCTGCTAAGTGCTGCTTGCTGGTTTATATCGATGATGCCACTGGAAAGCTGTTGCATCTGCGCTTCTGTGAGGCGGAAACGACCTTCGACTATATGCTTTCAACCCGAGCCTACATTGAACAATACGGTAAGCCTCTGGCCTTTTATAGCGATAAACATTCGGTCTTCCGAGTGAACCAGAAATCGAGCCAGGACAGCCAGATCACGCAATTTGGGCGGATTCTGAATGAGTTAAATATTGATATTATCTTCGCCAACTCACCCCAGGCCAAAGGCCGTGTGGAACGTGCCAATAGAACACTCCAGGATCGCCTGATCAAGGAAATGCGCCTAGAAGGTATCTGTTCAATTGCCGAGGCAAATGCCTGGCTGCCCTGCTTTATTGAGCATTTCAATCAGAAGTTTGCCAAGTGTGCGCGAAACTCAAAGAATTTACATCGGCCATTAACCGAATCTCATCTTGAACTGGATGATATTTTTACCTGGCAGGAACCGCGTAAGGTCACCAAGAATCTGACCCTGACCTATGACAAATGTATTTATCTGCTTGAACCGACAGAGCTGAATCATAAGCTTGTTGGGCAATATATTTCATTTCTGGAGTACCCAGATGGCACTGTGGCCCTCATGCACGAGGGACGAAAGCTCAACTACAGCATTTTCAATAAATTAGCTGGGCTACAGCAGAATGAGATCGTTGAGAATAAACGGTTAGGTACAGTTCTGGCACATATTCAGCAACAGCATGAAGAGTTGGAAAAACAGAATAAACGTTCCCGTCTCAAGAAAAGTATGCCGAGTCGTAAAGCTCAGAAAGCTGTTATTGAACAAAGAAAGTTAAATCCTGTGCTTGACTCTTGTGGTTAAAAACAGGACATTTTAAATGGTTTATCGCATAGACATTTTAATTGGTGAATAACAGAGATCTACCAGCTCTCGTTTTTTGTTATGGAAACTGCTAAAATTCAAATACGCCATTGACGTATAAAGAGTCCATGTTATTTATTGAAACCAGCATCTTTACCAAGCAAATTAAAGACCTTGTATCTGATGAGGAATATCGTCAACTTCAGCAAGATCTTTTGGTACAGCCTGATAGAGGTGATCTAATCAAGAATGGCGGTGGTATTCGCAAAGTACGTTGTGCTCAAGGTAACAAAGGGAAAAGTGGTGGGATACGGGTGATTTATTATTGGGTCACCGAGGATGATCAGATCTTTTTCTTAGTGGCTTATCCAAAATCAGTAAAAGATAATTTAACAGATAAGGAAACTGCCATTCTGCGCCAACTCGTGAAGGAGCAATTTCATGGATAACAACTTATTTGATGACTTGGTTGCTTCAATCAAAGAAGCTGGAGCTATCAAACGTAAAGAAGTTAAAGCAAGCCGAGTTACAGAACTCGAATTGCCTGATATTAAAGAAGTACGTGAAAAAACTGGCTTGAGCCAAAATGAATTTGCTGCACGTCTACATATTAGCCCCCGTACCCTGCAAAATTGGGAACAGGGACGACGCTATCCAACTGGACCAGCAGCTACATTGATTCGAATTTTAGATGCTCACCCAAGCCTTATTTGAAAAAATTACTTAAAAAATGGGAGCTTAAGGCTCCCATTTTTATATTCGTATAAGGTGTATTATGTTAATTTTAGAAAATCTTCACTACTATTATTTTAAAATAAGCCTTATATCCAAGCATAAAACAAGGTTGTCTAGACTTCTTTTAACAGTAAAGTTATCATAAAACTGAATTTTATTTTTTAGGTAAGTTTATGCATTCTATCCGCATTCGTTAAGACACAACTATTTGCATAGTGACACTATTTTATAATGGTGGGCTTTTGTTGTGTCTTTAAGAATATATGCGGATATATAAAGTAAAAGTATGCTTAATTTATAAGTATGCTTTTAGTGCATAGTTTCCAGTTATAACTTAATTGACTAGCTATTTGTCCACCCTGTGGATGAATAGCTTTTTTTTTGGGAGGACACTGTGATGCTAGCTTTTGTTTTCACCTAAATCCTGTTTGCTGCATAAAAAATTTCAAGAGCTAAACAGGAGTAAATAAAAATGAGTTTAATTATTAAAGCGAGAAACATACGCTTGGATTATGCTGGGCGTGATGTTTTGGATATTGATGAATTGGAAATTCACTCTTATGACCGTATTGGTCTTGTGGGTGATAACGGAGCAGGAAAGAGTAGTTTACTCAAAGTACTTAATGGCGAAATTGTTTTAGCCGAAGCGACATTACAGCGTTTTGGTGATTTTGCACATATCAGCCAACTGGGCGGAATCGAAATAGAAACGGTCGAAGACCGGGCAATGTTATCTCGCCTTGGTGTTTCCAATGTACAAAACGACACAATGAGTGGCGGAGAGGAAACTCGTGCAAAAATTGCTGCCGCATTTTCCCAACAAGTACATGGCATTCTAGCGGATGAACCAACTAGCCACCTTGATCTCAATGGAATAGATCTACTTATTGGTCAACTTAAAGCATTTGATGGAGCATTACTTGTTATCAGTCATGACCGATATTTTCTTGATATGGTTGTAGACAAGATATGGGAGTTAAAAGACGGTAAAATTACGGAATATTGGGGTGGTTACTCGGATTACTTGCGTCAAAAAGAAGAAGAGCGACAACACCAAGCCGTAGAATATGAGCTGATGATGAAGGAACGGGAGCGATTAGAATCTGCTGTGCAAGAAAAACGCCAGCAAGCTAATCGATTAGACAATAAGAAAAAAGGAGAAAAATCCAAAAACTCTACCGAAAGTGCTGGACGACTTGGGCATGCAAAAATGACTGGCACCAAGCAAAGAAAACTGTATCAGGCAGCTAAGAGTATGGAAAAGCGTTTGGCTGCATTAGAAGATATTCAAGCACCAGAGCATTTGCGTTCTATTCGTTTTCGTCAAAGTTCAGCCCTAGAACTGCACAATAAGTTCCCGATTACGGCAGATGGTCTGAGCTTAAAATTTGGTAGCCGTACTATCTTTGATGACGCTAACTTTATAATACCGCTTGGCGCTAAAGTCGCTATAACTGGATCGAATGGAACAGGGAAAACGTCCTTGTTAAAAATGATATCAGAACGTGCTGATGGATTAACCATATCTCCAAAAGCTGAAATTGGCTACTTTACACAAACAGGATATAAATTTAACACGCATAAATCTGTGCTCTCCTTTATGCAGGAAGAGTGCGAGTACACAGTTGCGGAAATTCGTGCAGTATTGGCTTCAATGGGGATCGGAGCGAATGATATTCAAAAAAACTTATCCGACTTATCGGGAGGTGAAATCATCAAACTGCTTTTATCCAAAATGCTTTTAGGAAAATATAATATTTTGCTTATGGATGAACCAGGAAACTATCTTGACCTAAAAAGTATTGCCGCATTAGAAACAATGATGAAGTCCTATGCAGGAACTATTATCTTCGTATCTCATGACAAGCAATTGGTCGATAATATTGCTGACATTATCTACGAGATCAAAGACCACAAAATCATCAAGACTTTTGAGAGAGATTGTTAATGATAGCCAATCTAATCCGAACATTAATTATTGAACTCTTTAAAGGAAATTAAAAATGACAATTCAAGATATTCAATCACTTGCTGAAGCACACGGCTTGTTGCTTACGGACAAAATGAATTTCAATGAAATGGGCATTGATTTTAAGGTCGTTTTTGCTCTTGATACAAAGGGGCAACAATGGTTGCTGCGTATTCCTCGTCGTGATGGCATGAGGGAACAAATCAAGAAAGAAAAACGCATTTTAGAATTGGTAAAAAAACATCTTTCTGTAGAGGTTCCTGATTGGAGAATTTCATCTACAGAATTAGTGGCTTATCCCATACTTAAAGATAATCCTGTTTTAAATTTGGATGCTGAAACCTATGAAATAATTTGGAATATGGACAAAGATAGCCCGAAATACATAACATCTTTGGCAAAAACCTTATTTGAAATCCATAGTATTCCTGAAAAAGAAGTTCGGGAAAATGATTTGAAAATTATGAAACCTTCAGATTTAAGACCTGAAATAGCAAACAATTTGCAGTTAGTAAAATCTGAAATTGGTATAAGTGAGCAATTGGAAACCCGCTACAGAAAATGGTTGGATAATGATGTTCTATGGGCAGATTTCACCCAATTTATACATGGCGATTTATATGCTGGGCATGTACTAGCTTCAAAGGATGGAGCTGTTTCAGGCGTTATTGATTGGTCAACAGCCCATATAGATGACCCAGCGATTGATTTTGCTGGGCATGTAACTTTGTTTGGAGAAGAAAGCCTCAAAACTCTAATCATCGAGTATGAAAAACTAGGGGGTAAAGTTTGGAATAAACTATATGAACAGACTTTAGAAAGAGCAGCGGCCTCTCCTTTGATGTATGGTTTATTTGCCTTAGAAACTCAAAATGAAAGCCTTATCGTTGGAGCAAAAGCTCAGTTGGGAGTTATATAATTTAAAAATATGATTGCTGAGAACTGCCTTGTTTTGAAACTTGGTTGGCTTTAATTAGTTTTTAGTATTCTTTATAGAAAATGCCTCGATCAAGGGGCATTTCTAACAATCATTTAACATAAAATTTCTGGCACTGTTGCAAATAGAGATTTGAGTCGATGATGTTCCCTTTAAAAAGTACTTAGAGACCGAAAACCCTGTTGATTAGACACACTTCACCCTGAGGCTGACCATAATAAAATGACGATGCTTGTCCTTTACGTAGTGCACGCATGACTTCAATACCTTTAATTGTGGCATAAGCCGTCTTCATAGATTTGAATCCTAATGTGGCCCTGATGATCCGCTTTAGCTTGCCATGATCACATTCAATCACGTTATTTTTAAACTTAATCTGCCTGTGCTCAAGGTCTGGTGGACATTTACCTTCCCGTTTTAACCGTGATAAAGCACGTCCATATGTGGGTGCTTTATCCGTGTTGATCACTTGTGGAATTTGCCACTTCTTCACATTATTTAAAATTTTTCCAAGAAAACAATATGCTGATTTGGTATTACGTCTAGAAGAAAGATAAAAATCAATGGTATCGCCACGTTGATCGACTGCACGATACAGATAAGACCATCGTCCATTCACTTTTACATAGGTTTCATCAATATGCCACGAGCTCAGATCTGTAGGATTACGCCAATACCAGCGTAAACGTTTTTCTATTTCAGGAGCATAACGTTGAACCCAACGGTAAATAGTCGTGTGATCAACATTCACACCCCGTTCGGCCAGCATTTCCTGCAGTTCACGATAGCTAATGCCATATTTACAATACCAGCGCACAGCCCAAAGAATGATTTCGCCCTGAAAATGCCGACCATGGAAAGGATTCATATGCTGCACCTTTAGCTAAAACAGTCTTCAGCTTACCATTCGTGGTTATTTGCAACAGTGCCGATAGCAGCGTGTCGCGCCCCACATCAAAGCGCCGGATCGACGGTGCGGGCCAACGCCCGGCAAGGCGCAGCACGATATGGTCATGGACCTGCGGGCCGGTGCCACCATAGCGAACAATGAAAGTCTCGCCGACCAGATCGGACCAAGTGATTGCGGACTGCCCGGCGAGGCGATGCCCATCCGATAGCACGGCCACCAGCGGTTCGGTCCAGATCGGTCGGGTATGGCAGTCGGGCATCTCGGGCTTGCCCGCGACGAACACCACGTCGAGCTGGTCAGCACGAAGCTGCATCACCGCATCGCGGGCTGTGCCTTCGGTGATCTCAACCTCAATGCCCGTATGTTCTTCCCGATAATGACGGATCAGCTCCGTGAGAAAGCTGCGTGGGATTAAGGCATGGATGCCGATGCGAAGCCGGCCGTATTCTCCTTGAGCTGTCATGCCTGCGGTCTTCACTGCGTGATCGAGTTGATCGACACCCGCCGTGACACGCTCCATGAAGTGCCTGCCTGCGTCTGTTAGCCGAACGCCCCGCGCATGGCGCTCAAATAGCAGGACACCAAGGTTATCCTCCAGCGCTTTCACACGCGCGCTGACGCTCGACTGGCTGATACCAAGTGCCTTGGCCGCATGCCGAAAATTCAGATGCTCGGCGACGGCGATGAACTGAACAAGGGAAATGAGCGGTATCCTGCCAGACAGGATACCGACATTCACGAGGTTTCGATGGTTAGTGCGCCGCATCGGAGCGGGCCTGCTACCAGTCGTCGGTTAGACGACTGGCGACTTCTCGGTGGCAGCCCCACGGAGCCGAAGGAGCACCAGCCCCAACGAAACCAGTACCGCCATCGCCGTGGCGTAACAGATCACGGGCCACGCTGTGTCACCGTTTAAAAGTGCCACCGCCAATGTCCCGACAATGCTGACTATCAGGCTTTGAACGCAGAAGTAGAACGCGACCGCTGATCCCGCGATGTCGTCGAACTCTGCCAAAGCGCCGTTCGCGGTAACGGACACCGTGAAGACAATACCGACCGCGACAACCCACATCGGTAGGATGAAGGTGAGGAATGACGGCGAGCCGTAAAGTTCGCCGATCCCCAACAGGACCGCTCCGCAAACAAGCAACGCCATCCCACGCGCCACGCATCCTGCGATGCCCCATCTGGCGACAAAGGACTTCGCGAAACGGGTTGTCACGATCATTACAAGCGCGACAGTGGCGAAGGCAAAGCTGAATCCGATCTCGGAATATTCCGCTTGGCCTATGAGCACACGGGGAGCCGTCGAGAAGAAGACGAAGAAGGTGCCCATACCGGCGCTAAAGCCGACAGTGTAAACCCAAAAAGCCGGACTCGCGAAGATCGGCAAGACAGATCGGCGCGTCTTGACTTGATCCAGAGGGCGGGTTTCGTGCCACCTGAAACCCGCATTTAGGAGTGCGAGCATCGCCAGTATAGCCAAAGTAATGAATATCGCCTGCCATCCCAAGAACTCGCCGATCAATGCTCCGGCGATAGGGCCGAGCGCAGGCACGAACGCCAGCATCGAACTGAAAAGGCCGTAGATGACGACACCCTCAGGACGGTTGGCATAAACGTCGCGAACCGTCGCGAACGTCGCCACCAGCATGGCCGACGCGCCCACTGCTTGAAGTAGACGGAAAGCGACAAAGGCCGGTGCAGTTGAAGACCAAGCTGCTCCCAGAGACGCAATGACGAAAGCCGTTGCGCCCGCAAGTAGAATTGGCCGTCGCCCGATTCTGTCTGAGAGCGGACCAAAAATCACCTGGCCCACGCCGAGCATCACCATATAGAGGCTCAACGTGAGTTGGATCATAGCGGGCGTCGTGTTCAGGATGCCGGGCATCGCTGGAACGACAGGGAGATAAATATCCATCGCCAGTGAAGCGAGGATGTCGAAAGGAGCCATCAGCAGCAGTGCTGCCGGCAGCGTATAGGCCCACGCGGGGCGTGTGGTGGTCATGACGAATCAACCCTCGATTAAGGAATACCGGGCGACGTCTGCTCGTCAGCAATCAGATGAGACTAGCCTTACAGAGCGCCGCAACAACAATACTGGTTGTTGCGGCTTACTTGTCTGCTGACTTGGAATTTCCCATCTGATTACTCCACGCTTACGAATATGAATTGCTACATTTTATCCGATTATCTTTTGCTTCGCAATGCGGCATGGGCGCACTCAGCGTTCCAGCCCCCTCTGCCGCCCTAACTGCCACGACACCGACCCGCCCTGCACGATGCCCATAACCTCGCGGCCGAGTTGGCGGTCGATGATCGGCCGCCACGGGACAAGGGTGAACTCATGGGATTTCTCGACCACGGCGAACTTGCCGCTCGATAGATGCACGGTTCCGGTAAACTTGCCGCTGACGCTCTCGCCGTCCGTGGCGGCGCGGAACGGCAGGCCCTTACTCAAAGCCATATCCGATCCGACGCCGGCTACCTCGCGCTCCCGCAGGATGGCGAGAAGGTTGCGCCGGTAGAAGACGCGGCTGTCCCGGCTGCGGGTGGCGTCGCCCTGTTCGATATGGTGCTCGCGGCGCTGGTCCATGGCTTCGCGGACTTGTTGCCCGAAGCCGGTTGGCGCAAGGTCGGCCGTCTCGCCGTGGATCAGCCGCCGGTCCAGCCAGGTCGCGCCGTCCGATCCGATCTGTTTGTTCAGATCGACCGGGGAAAGGACGCGAACGCTGGCCTGACTGTCTCGGCCGGCGTCATGGGCGGCGGCACGGCTGACCAGATCATCGGGGATGCGCCATTGGTCGGCGTCGATCCGCTCGACGATACCGGCCCGGCGTAGCGCCTCCAGCCGGCGCACATGGGCATCGACATAGCCCTCATAGTCGCCGCCTGGAACGCGGCCCTCGAACTTGGCCTGCTCCAGATGGCGGCTCGGCCGATAGATGCCGTCCTTTGCAATGGCGGTAATGGTGCGGTCGGACGGCCGGGCTGCCGCCTCGGCGGGGCCGAGCTGGACGACGCTGCCGATGCGGGCGTCCTCGAGCCGCTCGAGCGCGATGCCGGCGATGTGGTGCGTGCGGCCGTCGATGCCGTCCACCACAACGGTCAGGTTCTCCCCCAGTTCGTCGGACAGGTGCTTGTCCACGACGCGGCCGACGATGGGCGTCTCGGGCGCTCCGTCATGGATTTGGAAGCTCATGGGATCGCGTTCGCCGCCCTGCGGGCCGAGCGCCTTCTGCATGGTGCGGATAATGTCGCCCCGCTCTCCAAGCTCGCGCAGGGCCGGTTCCATGTCCTTGCTCAATTCCCAAACGCCGGGCGCGTGCTCGGTCGCCAGTCCCATCTTCTCCAGCTTGGTAAGACGATGCAGGCGTAGGGTGCGCTCGAACTGCCGCCTCGGCGCTGCCGGTTCATGGCGAAGGTCGAGGAAACGGGCATCGGCTTCCTCGGCCATGGCGCGGTCGATCCGGGTGAAACGATCTTGGTCTATTTCGGCCGACAGCTTGCGCGTCTGCTCGATCTCGGTCACGGGGCCGAGTTCGAGACTGGCAAGTTCGCTGGCACTGTTGCAAATAACCACGAATGGTAAGCTGAAGACTGTTTTAGCTAAAGGTGCAGCATATGAATCCTTTCCATGGTCGGCATTTTCAGGGCGAAATCATTCTTTGGGCTGTGCGCTGGTATTGTAAATATGGCATTAGCTATCGTGAACTGCAGGAAATGCTGGCCGAACGGGGTGTGAATGTTGATCACACGACTATTTACCGTTGGGTTCAACGTTATGCTCCTGAAATAGAAAAACGTTTACGCTGGTATTGGCGTAATCCTACAGATCTGAGCTCGTGGCATATTGATGAAACCTATGTAAAAGTGAATGGACGATGGTCTTATCTGTATCGTGCAGTCGATCAACGTGGCGATACCATTGATTTTTGGTGGTGTTTTAAAAAGTATGCTGACATTAAATGAAGCCATTATTGATGTAAAAGAAGGTTAAGTCGAAGGCTTTAAAATGGTTTTCAAGCTTTTTGGAGAAATTACAACTTCTTCTAAAACCACGCCTTATTCGATGCCTTATTTTGCAATTATTACCTTCAATTCCTACAGTAAAAAACTTACCAATACTTTGCTTGCAGTTTTTAAAAGCAGTGATGAAACTGTCCCAATGATCACTTGCAATTCGGGTGTAGTGAATACCTAATTGTTTAAGCTTTGTCTTCAACCTTTGGACTGTAGCTAAATCTCTCTTACCCCAAACATAAGCAACAATCTCACCTGTTTCTCGATGGTAAGCGTAAATAAGCCATTGTTTATTATTTTTATTTCCAACAAAAGTCCAGAATTCATCTACTTCGAGAGATTCATAATGACTTTGTTTAGGCTGAATTTGATAGGCCGATTCAGTTAAAGTCCGTAAGACTTTACCGATACTAATGCGCTCAACTTCAGCGATATCTCGTATACCGCTGCCTCTGACCATTAACTGTAATATTTTACGAGTAATGCCAGAATTACATCCTAGATAGCTCAGAGCATGGTCACCAATAAACTGACGTTTGCAGTCTTTGCATTGGTAGTTCTGTTTCCCATCTACTTTGATGCCATTTTTCTTTATATTGTCACTGAGGCAGGTTGGACATTTGATTTCTAGAGTTATTTGCATTTCTCTATTTTATCAAAACTCAACCTGCTTTTTTTTAGCATACTTTTTGATACACCACCTGATTTTTATCTTTCTTCTAGACGTAATACCAAATCAGCATATTGTTTTCTTGGAAAAATTTTAAATAATGTGAAGAAGTGGCAAATTCCACAAGTGATCAACACGGATAAAGCACCCACATATGGACGTGCTTTATCACGGTTAAAACGGGAAGGTAAATGTCCACCAGACCTTGAGCACAGGCAGATTAAGTTTAAAAATAACGTGATTGAATGTGATCATGGCAAGCTAAAGCGGATCATCAGGGCCACATTAGGATTCAAATCTATGAAGACGGCTTATGCCACAATTAAAGGTATTGAAGTCATGCGTGCACTACGTAAAGGACAAGCATCGTCATTTTATTATGGTCAGCCTCAGGGTGAAGTGTGTCTAATCAACAGGGTTTTCGGTCTCTAAGTACTTTTTAAAGGGAACATCATCGACTCAAATCTCTATTTGCAACAGTGCCGAACTTCTTAGGTTTCATACATGAGGATTTTGATAGGCTCACTGACTATTTTAAATTGTGTGCCTTAACTCTCTGTTCTAAAAGGCTATTCAGAATTTTTAGACTGTTTATTTTGAACATTCTTTTTACTCTGTGGTGGCGATGCCGTAATTGGACCTTGCAAGATGCATGGTCGTGTATGGGCGATGTCCAGAAAGAATTTGACTCAAAACTATTTTAGTTGGGAAGGAATGCTAAAAATTGGAGATTGATACATCTCATCGTTTGTTTAAATATTTTTTGATTAAATTTTCCCTTTAAAAATTCTATTTTTTTTAATGTCTTAACTTGTATTTAATATAGGAGATCCCCATAACAACAAAAGCACTACAGGAATACAACAATATGGCGAATCCACAAAAACACTATGCTAAGTTCCACACAAATATTCGATTAGGTCGTTATGACGAAGAAAGTACATTACGTGAAAAACGTGACCTTTTGATTAGCACCTTAAAAGATGAACTCAAAAAGGATCCAAATGGTCCTCAATTTGTTGAATACTTTAATCAAGGTAGTTATGCCTTGGGCACAGGGATTAAGCCTAAGAATGGAGATTATGATATTGATGTAGGAGTTTTATTAGATTGTGACAAAGAGGAATATGGCTCAGTAGAAATTAAAAAAATTGTTAGAGATGCTTTAACTCATTCAAATAGAACTGTAACGATCAAACGACCTTGCGTAACTGTCACTTATCTCAAAAATGGTAGTCCCGATTATCATGTAGATCTGCCCATCTACGCTGAAGACGACAAAGGCAATATGTATCTAGCTCGAGGTAAGGAATTCTCCTCTGAAGACCTTAAGACTTGGGATATTTCAAATCCTACTGAACTTACCGATACAATTTTGGGAAAATTTGAAGATGATTCAGATTTACGTCATCAGTTTAGACGATGTACTCGCTACTTGAAACAATGGCGAAATGAGAAAGGTCTAGATTTTTTTAAGAGTATTGCTATCACTACAGCTGTATATGAGCATATAACAGCTGAAGATTATGAGAATGATAATAAGGTATTACTTTCTATAGTAAATAATGTATTAGATCAATTCACTACCTTTAGCATTGATCCAGAAAATAACGAGTATTACTTCAGACTCGTAATTAATTTACCTGCACATCAAGGTGTAGACTTACTCGAAAAATTGACCCGAAAACAAATGGAGCACTTAAAATCAAAACTTGAAGATTTAAAATCATCTTTAGAAGCTGTAAATGAGGAAACTGATACAGTAGAAGCTTGCAAAATTTTAAATAAAACTTTTGGAAGACAATTCCCTATCCCTGAAATACAAGAAGTGTCCGAACCAGTAGTACAAACTTATTACACTCAAGAAGGAAAATCTGCTTAGGAAAACTCAATGTTTTTTGATAACCCAAAGTTAGACAATATTGAAAAGCTATTAAGTGAACATGGAGCTCAAAATATCCATGTCACTTCTATTACTAAGGATTGGGTTAATCTAAAATTTGATTTTCTCATTAATACACAACAGGTTTGCCTTGGTCTAATTTTTCAAAATAGAGCTAATTGGACGATACCTCCCATTTTTAGAATATTGACACGACCAATGTCTGCCTTAGATCATGTGAGTCAAAGTGGGGAAATTTGTACTACGGATCATCAAGGTGAAAACTTTGAAGGCTATAGACATAAAGAACTTATTACTGAATTCTTTGAAAGGGCTATAGATATACTCAAGCAATCTTTTATTAATTTTCAATTAAACAACCGAGTAAGCTTGTATAACGAACTAGAAGGATATTTAGGCAGCACTCAAAATATAAATGAGGATGTAATATTACATTGCGACCCTACTTCTACATTTAATTTATATGGTTGGTTAAGAAAATCATCAAAAGGGAATCATCAAATATTAGAGCATATTGATGATGGCGATAGTTCTTACATAAACCACAACCAGCTCACAAAAGTAAAAATTCATAAGATATTATTAGAAGATGCTTCTGTTTTCCCCATACCAGATATAGGAGATTATTTTAATGAGGACTATTTTCTAAAAATTGTTAATACCCTCTCTAATGAGAACAAACGATCTTTGTTAAAACAAGGCAATCATTATGCCCTAGTGGGAATTCCAAATGAACATGGATTTGCTTATGTGATTTTTTATTATGCCATTTGGTATTCTTTCAAAGAAAAAGTATCCTTCAAAGGCTTTAAAGTCTCTTTAACACAAAGAGCGTGGATAGATTATTTATTAAATAGAACGGGGCAAGAGAAAAAAACAAGACATATAGCGATTATCGGATGTGGGGCTTTAGGCTCAAAGATTGCAGAGATATTAGCTCAAACAGGCGTAAATAAATTTTCTTTCATAGATCCAGAGCTTTTAAAAACAGATAATATTTATCGTCATTCTTTAGGTTTGCAGTATGTTAATACCTATAAATCTACTTCTTTAGCTAATAAGTTTTTAATAGAAAGGCCCGGATTAACTATTTTTCCATTCGTAAGCCATGGTGAAAGCTGGATAAAATCAAAAATTACTGAAGATATTGATACTATCATCATAGCAATTGGCCATACTCCTACTGAGATTTCTCTCGTAAAAACTATTTATGAAATAAGTGCAAACATTCAAGTAATAATAGGCTGGTTAGAACCTTATGATTTAGGTGGACATTTTATTTCTTTCAATAATAAACATGTAGGATGTTTAAACTGCTTATATTTTGATGAAAAATCAAATAAAAGTCTTACCCCTATGTATAAATATGTACAATCTGGACAGCTAATTGCTAAAAATATTACAGGGTGTGCTGGTGCATTTACCCCCTTCTCTTCTTTAAATTGCATGAAGCTAGCAAGCTATATTTCTGAATATGTCCTGAATCAACAATTAGGATTTGTTTCTATTTCTGGCGACAATCAGAATGCAAATAAAAATGGAATAATTACTACCCCTTTTTATAATTCAGTAAATAATTCAAATGGAATTAATATATTGAATTTAAAAGAAATTTATAAAGAAGTATGCCCATGTTGCAATACATAACTCAAGGGAGGATTAAATGTGACACACCTACAGGCCAAGTCTTTATTATTCAAGCAAATGTTTTAAAGAGTTTAAAGCAATTTATACAATTAGAATCAGATTCTCCAGAATCGGGTGGCATTCTAATTGGAAGAACAGACATAGAAACTAAAGCTAAAATCATTGAAAGCTTTACCTCTCCTATGGAAGGAGACTGTCAAACACGTATGTCTTTCTTTAGGTCAAAGTCCCACCAATATGCTTTAATACAAGCTTGGAACGAATCTAAAAAATTCTATAATTTTCAAGGCCTATGGCATACACATCCTGAAGATGTACCAACACCCTCTCCAACCGATTTAAGGGATATAGATACTGTTCTAAATGGCATTACCAATCTTAATGACCCAGTTTTATATTTAATAATCGGAAGAGTAAAAACTGGAATCTGGATTGGTAGAAAAAATTTTAAAATCAAACTGTTAGGTTATATTGAGTTAAATTGAAAATGCAACTAGACCCATCCCTAAGTTTACAGACTTCTTTATCAGCAATAGATGATTTATCAAATGCAAATAAATATATAGAAGAAATTTTAAAGCATATTTGTATAGATTCATTAGGTGTATTAGTTGATGAAGAACGTAAAAATATAATTTTTGTCTTATTGAAAAATAAAAGCCCTGAAAGTTTTTTCCGTATAATTCTCAATTATGATGATACTTTAACTTTTGTCCGAAGATTGCTTGCCAAAAAAATTTCCATTTATGCACGCTTTCTTCAAGGTCACATAATTGATGCCCACACTCTACATGATTTTGAAAAGTTAAAAGAAACATGGAATTTAACCTCCTCTCAAGAGAGCGAAGTTAAAGATGTAGATTTTGTTCCTAGAAAGATTCCTAAACAAAAACCAAACCCTGTAAACCAATTAGAATATTTCATAAAAAGAATTTTTGATTTTGAGCATCTTACAGGTAGGGGTAACGATTTATCTGAAAAAGATAAAAACCAGATTTATCTCTCAAGTCATGGCCGATGTATGTTTAAAGGATGTGGTGCAAAATTAAACATAGATGAAATAACTGGATTTGAAGGTACATATGGCGTTTTAGCTCATAATGTTGCAGCATCAGAAAATTCTACTCGCGGTATCCCCTTCTTCTCATATCAACTATCAGATGATCCAACGAATATTTTATTATTATGTGAAAAACATCATAGGTTAATTGATAAAGTTGCTGGCGCAGAATATACAGCTTCAAGACTCTCGCAAATGAGAAGTAATTTCACAGCACAATGCGAAGATTTATTAGATTCTTTAAGCTTTACTCCTATGCCAGTGTATTTATTTTTCTGGCCCGTGAATCGCAATATTCCTCAGTCTCCTTCACGACGTGATATTGCAAGCTGCCTTCTCCCATTAAAATCTATTTTGCATAAAGATAAGACACTAATTCATGAACCATTACCAGCTCATTTAAGAGCTTCAGCTGATGAGTTCTATAAAAAGTATTTTTTAGAAGAATTTGAAGTTCAAACAGAACAATTACTTAGGGAAACTAAATTTGATGATAAGAGAGTAGCTATTTTTGGCTTCGGCCCTATGCCATGCCTAATAGCATTAGGAAGTAAATTAGGAAATAAAGGGAAATTTATACCTATGCTTATGTATAGGGATGGAAGTTGTTGGATGTGGCCTGATCTTATATGTACAACCAAAGCGTATGAAATTAATAATTTCAGTGAAATAGAAGATTGTACTGAAATTACTATTAGATTGAATCTCACTGCTGATCCAGAAACCTCTAAAAATAAGGCTGTTGAATTAGGACATCCGGTAATTAATATTACTGCTAAACCAGAATATATGGGGAATGGAGCAATAAGAAATCCTGAACGAGGACTAAGTTTCATGCAAGATATTCATGCGTTATTTCATAGTCTAACAGATAAAGGAATTACCAAAATTCATGTCTTACCATGTGCATCCAATGCTGCTTGTATATGGTTTGGACAAGCATTTGATCTGCATCATCCTGAAATGGTTATTTATGATTACTTAAATAATTCAATGGTTCCAAGACTTCAAATTCGAAATAATGGAAGCAAGAATGAAATCGCTGTAATTTAAACAGTATATTTGATAGTACTTTCATACCATTAGATTTAAATATGACATTAGTAAATGGAGTTTAGCTCTAATGGGGCTTTGTTGCATAAATATCTAAGACTATGATTTTGTTTAATTTATTTTTGGATTAAAATTTAAACAAATCCTTAAAAATCAGTATCTTGAAGAATGTTTATACAACAAAGCCGTTTTAAACTAAAAAATGTTTGTAATACTATTTTATTTAAATCACTCTGCGATCTAGGTATTAAATTTAAGACTTTCCATGGTTTTAAATAATCTTGCAGATTTTTTTGTGGTTCGAGAATATTTAAATCTTTATTAATATCAAAATTTGAGGGAATTCCATTTGTATTTTTTGCTAATAATTCCTTAACTAAATTTGTTGGAATAGCTCCATTTAAATGAACGTGTAAATCACCCTTAGGAAGATTCACTATCATATCTTCATTAATTTTTTGTAGTGCAGACATAAGTGTAGAAATTAATATAGCTGATTGAATTTTATCATAAAATCTATTTCCAAGTTATTTATTTTTAAATTTTTCTATTTCAATTCTGAATGGCTTTGTTGCACAAACCTATCTGTAAAGGGTTTTTCAGCGATATAATTTTCAAATGAAGAAGCCTACACACAAAATCTACCGCACAACCAATTGGCCCGCATATAACCGAGCACTCATGAGTCGAGGAAATATTGCCATTTGGTTTGATCCTGCTACGCAATGATATGCTCCATCAAAAGGCAAACAAGGGCGAAATCAAATCTACTCCGACGCAGCCATCCAATGCTGCTTAATGATTAAATCCTTATTCCGTCTGTCTTTACGTATGGTCACTGGCTTTGTGCAAAGTCTGATTAAACTTTGCGGATTAAATTGGATAGCTCCAGATTACACCACGCTTTGTAGAAGACAAAAGCATATTGATATTGTAATCAGCTACCAAAAAAGTAGCGATGGGCTGCATCTACTCATGGACTCTACAGGCATGAAGTTTCTAGGTGAGGGCGAATGGAAACGCAAGAAACATGGACCTGAATATCGTCGCCAATGGCGTAAACTTCATATTGGTATAGATGCTAAAACCCTACAAATACGAGCAGTTCAGCTTACAACCAATAATGTCAGTGATTCACAGGTGCTTGGTGATTTACTTAATCAGATTCCACAAGATGAGCGGATTGACTCTGTTTATACCGATGGGGCTTATGACACCAAGCAATGCCGTCAGGTCATTGCAGATCGGCAAGCGCATGCGGTGATTCCACCTAGAAAAAATGGAAAGATACAAAGAGTAGCTCGCTAGAGCGAAATGAATTACTTCGAACAATTAAACGTTTAGGCAGGACACTATGGAAAAAATGGTCAGGCTATCATCGGCGAAGTTTGGTTGAAACTAAGATGCATTGCATCAAATTATTAGGAGATAAACTCAGTGCAAGGAGTTTTGATAGCCAAGTGAATGAGATCCATGCACGTGTAGCAGTCCTTAACAGATTTACGGAATTAGGTCGACCACTTACCCAAGTTACGCCTTAAATTTGGCTCAATTAGGGGCGCTTTGCATTTCAAATCTTTGTGCAACAAAGCCACTTCAAAGTAGAAATGTCTGGTCTGGATTGTTGCCACTCTAATTTGAGTTTAAAAAAGCTAGCAAATCTGCTAGCTTTTTAAGATGATTATTCTATTTTTTAGAATTTAATAAACCAAAGAAGTTCTCTCCATCGTTCTCTAAGTCTTCAAAAAACTTATAAAACGATTGGGCAATAGCCTTATTTTTGACAATAATACCCACAGGCACTGTTGTTAAAATATTTGTGGATGAATCACTAACGTGAATAATCAAAACACAAAAAGAGTCTTTCATAACCAAAAGCTCAAAATTACCGTCAAAAACTACACTACTTTCCTTAAACGTTAGAAAGTGCTTGGCTCCTGCCTCAGCTGTGATTAGTTTTTTATAACTTGCGATTGATTGTTTATCATTTCTGTATGCCACTGGTAAGAAGCATTTAAAGTTTTTGGTAATTGTGGTTGTCGATAAACGATCAATAAAATCACTAAATCTATCTGACTTACCCCAAAATTCATCTGATGGAGCTAACCAATACAGCTGTTTATCATCATTATTCTGGTCTTGATATTGTTTGATTGTTTTGAAAAACAGGTCTGAATTTTCCTTAGAATATATTGGCCCGATAAAGTATTCATTGGATTTGTGTTCTAGCTTAAATAAGCGATCTAAATTAAGCTTATTCTCGCTAAAAATAGATTCAACTGAAAAAGTATCCTCCATATCTAATTCATGGAGTACCTTTAGAATATCCTCAATATTTTGTGGCTTCTTAGCTGATCTAAGAGCAGCGTAAAGAGAATCTTCGATTTTGTTAAGATTTTCCATGTGATTAAAATCACTAATCTCTGTAGGTGTATAATTCTCATCAAGCGTCAATGGTAATGTAAAACGACGAGAATGGTCTCGCAATTTTTCCACTTGGCTCATTTTATACAGTTGCAGCTTCTTTTCATCCACTGATGGATTCAACTTAACTAATCCTTGGCTGAAATAAAATCGAAAATTTTTCTGAAACTCCTTACTAACCAAAGACTCACCATTTGAAAGGTATTGGTTAGAAGCATCTAATTTAATTGAATTTGCCCCATTGTCAGATGCGTTGGGATTAACTGGCTCAGGATTCAAGCCAATCATCTCAAAACTCATCTTTTGAATATTGTCCTCAATCTTATTTACATAAGGAATTGCACAAACATCCGAGAATGCTTTCTCAAGTCGCTGAGTCAGAGCAAATCGATCATCTTCAAGATGTTTTATCTGCATTTGTTTTAATAATTTAGTTAATAGCACATCTGTTTCATGATTAGATAACCCTAAGAACCGCGCTATTTTTTCAGCAGAAAGTGGTGCAATTACCAATAGGCGCAATACCATAGAATCAATAAAATCTAAGGTATCTGTTGTGGTATAGCTAAATGCCACATTGAATAGTTGTGATGGCAATGTAACATCTACGTCATGATAGCTTCTTAGTGAATTTTCCATGAGTTATACCCCTGCCTTTCTATATTTTTTTGATCTATTTTTATTAATGTGCGGATTGTTTTGTACTATTTTGACAATGGCGCGTTTTGAAATATATCGATATTCTAAAGTCTGATTCTCACGGCACTTGATGTAATTTAATACGCGTCCTAAAGGTAAGTTACTGTTGACTCCTTGCCACATTTCTGACGCACCAAAGATTACAAGACGATCCATTGCGCGAGATAAAGCCACGTTCACACGATTTGGTGACTTCAAAAATGCAGGAAACTTAGTTGGATCATTTCGCGTAACTGAGAGAATGATGATCTTATTCTGTTTACCTTGATAACTATCCACCGTATCAATACGCACAATTGATCTCAATGCATCTGACACTTCACACAAAGAGAAGGCTTTTCTTAACCGGTTTTTTTGCTCAGCATAGGTACAAATTACACCAATAGCAGGCTCTTTAAGGGAATCAGGCTCTGGCACTAATTTATTTAACAAGAGTTTGTCTTGGTCAATCCGCTGAAGAAAATCGATAATTTCATTAATTTCATGTGGGTTATAAATACTACTACCTTTCTCCATTTTGAAATGCTCAGCATTCCCAGTATCCACCCAAGTAACTGTTGAATTCAATTCTATTGCGATGTCGGATGCATAGTTATCAGGCACAATCCGCTTTAACTTAATTTCTTTCAGCTCTTCATCACTTAAACCACGAGAATCGACAACTTCAGTTTCAAGTTTTCCTTCATAAAAACAGTCTGAAACTAATTCGCCGATGCTCGGACTCATTCGGTACTGTGACAAGAGTTCTGAACTAGCCTTTAGTCCATAATGTGAATTAAAGATACGGCCAAAGTCGCTTTGTAATTTATCTTCCAAATCATCATCTGATATCTTAAGTTGCTTAGCTAAAGCCTTTTTATGATCGCTCGAATATAGTGGAGGAAGTTGGTCTTGATCCCCAACTAATAAAATACGTGCACCTGACTGCATTGCAATTGCCAATTCTGAAGCGATTGAACGTGCTGCTTCATCAATAATCACCCAATCAAATACGTGATTGGCGATTCCAATACTTTGTTGGCCAACACCAACGCATGTGCCACAGACTAATTGCCTTGTTTTGACCAGGAAACTTTCATAATTAGCATTTTGGCTTTCAATTAATGGTTCATAATCTAGGGCAATATTGATCAAGGCTTTCGCTTTAAGTCCTTCCTCATTAGATACCCCGTAGTATTGATTAAGTGCTGCGAACGTAATCATGTCGATCTTATTTAACTGGTTTAATACTGTTATCTCTTTATCATTGATACAGTCTTCCAGTTGATCCCAAAAGTCTTGATTTCCGTCAAACATGCTCTTCAGCTTATGCATTGCTGATTTGAAAGCCTGGGTATACTCTTCTAATGAGAAGCTAAACTTTTGATCAAGATCATCTTGGTCGATTGACTGATACGCAGATTTAAGACTATTTAAAATAGTGACTCTGATTTCATAAAGATCGCTCAAGTATTCAGCTTCAAGTGATAAATCTTTTGCAAGCTCAAGCACTCTTTCTTTAATATTAGACTTAAACAGCTCTATCTGGCTCGTAATAATTGAGCCTGTATAGACATCTTTTAATTCAGGAGACACAGCACTCTCTTTATTGCTTATTCGAGCAATACTTAATGGTGTGTCATACTCTGTGCATAGCTGACGTATACGCTCAACACTTGTATTTACAGCTTCGTGCGACTGACTAACAATTAAGATGTTAGATACATTTTGTTTATCATAGAGATAGTGAGCCAGTATAGAGATAAATTCAGTTTTGCCGGTTCCTGGTGGTCCCTTTAATAGTGATACAGGTCCATACTTAAGCACATTACGGAACGCTTTACGTTGTAATGGATTGAGGGCTTTAACCAATTCCCCATTTTTGTATTTGTTATAGTGATCTAGATCTTCATCAGGCACTTCAATCTCATAATCTTTTGCTTCAATCACTAATGATGGTTCAAAGTAATCTACGAGATTTTCAATGACAGCCTTATTACTCAGAATATTTGTCAGAGCATCTGCACGTTTCCGATTAGATGACTTATCTGCCTTGCTTTGTAGAAACAGTGTTGCTTCTTCAGGAACTTCATTTGTTTTTTTACAAAAATCGATCCACAATTCTCCGACTTTTGATTGCGCAATATTCACCGTACCTATGCAGAAAGTGTAATCACCTCCCGCCCCAGTTTCTTTAGTGCACATTACATCGACTTTATCGGTCTTTGAAAATTTAGCTGAAACATCTTCTGCAGAGTCATAGTATGCAATAGCACTCTTTGAATCTTTAAAATGTTTGCTCGAAACTATCTTTAACGGCTCAGACAGAGTGATTGTAGGATGTGCATGACGCTCAGTCGCCATGACTTTTTTCCACAACTCTTTCGTTTCAATATCAATTAAGTGGCTATGTGTAGGCAGATGACTCATTGGCTGTGCCATAAGCTCATCAGTAGCTATAACATCGCCTATCTCTTCTTGTAATGCTTTTTGTTCACGCAGAGCCCGTAATGTTTCCTCTTTCTCTTGAGTCCTTTTGAGCTGTGCTTGCTTAAACTGTTCAATAGCATCCTTAAAGTTTTGATCTTTTGCTAAGAAGTCATTTAACTCTACAATGTTGTCACGCTTACTCATCCCAGATATCGGGTGGACTTCAATGCTAACATCAATAGTCAGATCTGCATCCCTACTAGCCTTCCACCACAGGTCTTGTTTTTTGACAAAATCAAGGAAACTTAATTGATTTTCATGGGGCTTATAAAACCCTTTTAACATGCCATTGATTCCGCTAAGTGTAAATCGAAAATCCCCCTCACTTGCTGCCTCAAGTTGGATATAAACTTTGCCGTTTTCGGGATAAATCGTAAAGGGCGTCTCAACCTTACTTGTATAAATACTAATCTGAGGAGCTTCTTTTACAATAGCACCCTTACATTCAAATGCCTCTATAAAGCGAGAATTATCAATATAGCGTACACTTGGATCTTCCATTCCTTCTATGCTCAAGGCTGTATTTAGCCAGGATAAAGTAGGATCCATTGAAGCCACATCATCCACAGCCAAGTCTATATCGTATAGATCTGCGATTAATTTCAATGCAGTAAAGTTGTCACACTGAATGACTGTTGGATCTTCAATATCAGATGGGAAATAAGCATTAGAAGAATCAGGTTGTGGTACTTCAGGATGGAAGCAATCATTAAAACTAACTTTCAAGTTTGTTTTATCTACTAGAATCTTTTCATCATCCAAGTTTCCATGTTGAAAGCCATGCTCATGAAATTTTTTCAGAGAATGCAATAACTGAAGTGAAAGTTCATTTTTTTCATCCTCAGTTAAGCCCTCAATAACCGTTGACCAAGCTTCACCCTTTACCATTTCAGTTACTAGATACACACATGCTGTGCTAGTTGATAAACCAAAATCAATAATCTTAGGAAGGTATGGCAAATTGAGAGCCTGCGTCATTTTAAGTTCTTCAAAGAATCGCTTAAAACAACTCTTTTGATAAGTTGTCATTGCAGATGCAACTTTACCCATCCATGTTTTGACTAACATGTTGCCTGATGCATAGAGTGTAAAATTTTGGTTAGCATCAATAGGCGCGCCAAATATCGGGTAACTGATATAGGTATTTGTCTGATTTAAATATGGATTCAGTACATCTGCATCAAGTTCATAACTAACTTGTTCAGCAGGTTTTTGAGCTAAGAAATCTTGGAATACTGCACATGCATTATCATATTTCCCTGTCAAAGCTCGTGTTAAAATACGCTCTAACCAGTGGTTCTGATCTCGCTCCTCAAGACTAAATTTTTTCAATGAACGTGGGCTCAGTCGAGCATTCTTCCAAATATGAAGGATTAACTGCCCTAACCAATACACATCCTTTTGTGCAGCTGTCAGCGCAAGATTCGGAAGATGAGCTGTTGTATTCAAAAATGGGAGTTCGTTAGCCAGTTCAGGGTCAATTTTCGAGGGCTGTGTTTGATCATTTGCTGCCGAAAAATTGGATAGCAATATCTCCTTTTTATAAGAGATCCACACACTATGATCACCCACATCACCATGAGTAATTCCCATTTGATGTAGGTGATTAAATTTACCAAGCAAAATCTGGAATAAATCCAATTTCTCAGATTCAGACATTTTCTCAGCATAAGCGCCGATGAATTCGTTGACTCGATAGCTGTTCTCAGGCAACTCATACAACTCATTATATTTTGATGTCATGTCATCAAGACTTGGGTTTGTAATCGGGTGCAAACAACTTTGATAAAGATCAGGCTTTTCTGTTTTAATTTTTTGGAAAACCCGGCGCTCATTGCAGATCAAGTTGAATCGATGTTGAGGCTGACTCATTCTTGAGTTACTCAACTTGAATTCATTAAAATCCCAACAACGCATTAAAGATTTTTCACCAACGATGGTCAATGAATGCGCTTTATACTCGCTATAAATCTTTTTAGGATGCGGTAAGATCAAGTCACCTCGTTCATGATTATTAATAATCAAAGAGCGTGGTTGAATTTGGTCAGGCGCAAAAATTTCATCAATAATGGCGTGATATTCTTTTTTAATATCATATATGCGACCATCACGTTCCAGATGCTTGCGGAACATATTATTAAAATTCTTCTGTTGAGCTAATTGTATAAACTCATCTATCGAAAGAATGTGCTCTAAATCTTCTGGAGGCAGGCGCGAATAATCTGCTTTACCACACATGACAACAAAGTGAGAAACACTTTGGTAATGAAATGTAATGCCCTTAGCTTTCTTTTCTGAAACTTTATCCTTTAGTTTATTAACTATAATTTGCATTTTTTTTACATTTTTAGCTACAGGGCATGAATCTTGCTCTTTATTACCTACGTACCATTTTCCTGCAACTTTTGTAATTTCCTTACCGTTCCAGTCCTTGAATTCAATGACCAAAATGTTTGCATGAGTAATAATTAGGAGATCATATTCAAATTTCTCAGAACTACCTTTCGCTACTGCTTTTTTTCCATTTTTATGCATAAATTCAAAACCAGCATATGCTCGCCAGTTTTTAGTTTTTTCGCCACGATCAAAGACCTTTTTAATCTTATCAATTGCTTTGAGTTCGTGCTCGTATATACCTGTCTCTGGATATGTAACTTTCATATTAAAAGATTCTTTATTTAAAATGTCTTGCTTTTGCACATACAACAAATAAGCGTCAAAAATGATGCTAAATTTTTATTAACATAAAGTAATGCTATATGTACGGTGTCTTTTAGAAAAAATACTTAGCGTAAGAATTTAGTTTTTTCAGGTTGATGGTTAGTTTGGCCAAATAAGCCCTCCGAAGGTTTTTTATATTCAGTTTAGGATTGTATTTAAAATAAAGTCTGCCAAATATTTTGGTGTAAAACCTGAGTCTTCTAGCACGATCATCATTTAGATGATCTAACTCAATCATTCGTTTAAGCAAAACGTATTTCACTTAACGGTTCATAATGTGACTTATATTACATTTAATTTTTGAGTATTCAAAATTATTTTATTGAATTATAAGAAAAAAACTTAAGGAATTCCTTAAAATTTGATGACAATGGTCATATCTCTAATCACTAAAAAGACCAAAAATAGATATCTACCCATATCTCTCGGACAAATTAACTCTATTTTATAAAAGTATCAATAAATTCATTAGGTTCATGAACCAAAAATTTATAATTATTTTTTTATTTATATAAGTTATTGAAAATAATAAATAAAATTATTAAAAGTTTTATTAACTAGACTTCAGGTGAACATAAGTTAAAGTTCGAATTAAAATGAATAGGGTAGTCGCAATTTCCAAAAAATGACAGCTCATGTGTCGTTTAGATACTAACAATTTGTTTATTATAACAAATCTTAAGCATGTTAGCTGTCGTCATTCTTTGATACGGTCTACGTACTACCGTACAATCATCAGCTATATTCATGGTGTTACTTTGCATAATTTACATTTTCTGCATTCAAACCAATCAATCCAAAATTACGTGCACGTTCGAGACACATAAGCTGTCATTGACGACACATGTAATGTCACTGGTTGCGTTCGTGCGTCTATTTCCGTTGAACTATGCTATACCTTGAATAGCCAGCTACTCGGTTCACTGAAATACTGACCGACACGTTAGATTTCAGTTTTAAATCAAAATAGCGATCAATCGTCACAATTAGATGTTTTACATAATCAAAAACTACATATGTTAAATCCTTTAAATCATTGTTCTGGTGTGCAACTTCAATAAATTCTGAAAACAACGCTACACCTGTTTCGTTGGCCAGATTCGCTAACTGATTATCCAATCCGGCAATTGCCGTTAATTCTGATGCAATCACCACTTTATGCATTGCTGTTTCCGCTTCAATGCCTTTGTACTCAATCCCCTTGTATATATAGACATCGTTTTCTCGTTTGCCTTGGTTCCAAGGGTTATCCGTACCATCCAGTCTAGGCATGCTGTACGGTCGTTTTAGTTTTGCTGGAGGTGTTTGTTTAGCGGTGACTTCATAAAGGTTAAATACGCAATCTGTGTAGCGTTTAAGGCTATGGTATGTCAAAGCTTGCTGTTTGGCGGTCAACTCCCGTGGTGATACATGATTCACCAAGGTTTTGAACATTTCTAATGATTCTGGTGTGAACGATCCATCTTTTTTTGCATTGTCCATCAGGTCTTTTTTAGCCCATTTATGCTTTAGTTTTTCCGCTTCAGCATCAGATATTTTCTCTCCCCGATACACGTATCCACGCGCTGCGTTTGAATACTCAAAATCTGCTCGTTTTACTGCCTTGTAGACCATTGTTTTTGTCATTTGTTTTGCACCAGTTTTTCCCATAGTTGTGGCGACCGCTTGAGGGCTTAACACGTACCCATTCTTTTTCGCTTCGGTCGTAACACCAAAACTCGTACCCTAAACAACAACGTTTATTCACGACATAGCGGTAGGTGTTGCAGATCGTAAGCATATTCTCAGTGGCGTTAACTTCCCAAGGTTTAAACGCAATAAGCTCTGTTATTGCTTCCCTGTAAAGTCGTGTTGCTTTGGGATTATTGAATAAGATCCGTTCTTTTTTTGAGGTCTTAGTGATTGCATTCATTTCGTCCACGACCTCACTAATGCTTTTAGCCAATCATCCATCAAATCAACTAAAATTGCCCGTTCTCTGCCTGTTGGATATGCGCTTAACTTCATATTCCAACTATTTGCCGACTCTTCTGTGCCGTGCACCAAAAACCCATTTTGTTGATCATTTTCAGCCAGCTTATCCGTCACCCAACATTCAAACAGTCTGGCAAAGATTTCTGTTGGCTGTGACCAATACATTGACCGTGATTGATCTAGGTGCATGGCGTTATTCATAAAGCCCGTACCGCCTTGTCTTTCTTCGTAATCAAGGTATTTGGTTGACTTAAAAGTAAGATAATTAACCAGCTTGATAAACTTATCTGCAGTCTGGCCATCTTTAAGATGTTTGTATGCTGACTCTTGATGATTCTGTACTGAGTAACGCCCTTTACTGGTGTAAAGAAAGTATTCGCTAAAAAAGTTATTATTGAGTCCGTTTCGTTTTGCCAAAACACAATCAAATCCGTGCGCGAACTCATGGGCTAGTGCTCCAACACCTTGCGTCTTGGTCAAATGAATAAGCATATTACCTGGTTCAAAGTGAGCTGCTGCGCTATCAACGCCTGTGCCACGCGAACCGAATGCTATTCCTAGCTTACCGCCTAAAGATGCGAACGTAACGGGTAGACCTAGAAGTTCGACAAGATCCATTAGTGAGTCATACGTGCAATTCAGAAACCATGCACGTTCCTTTTGATTTACCCAATTGCCGAACTCGACTCCAGAAAATTTGAAATAGTCCATAAGCAACTGGCTATCGATGTTTTCACCCTTTCGATGGTCCTTACCCTCGCGCACTTCAACTCTGTCGTAGCGCGGTCTTTTGGGTGGTTTTGCGCGTCCTTTTTTGGGTTCTATGACTCGTTCATCTAAAATTGGCTGAAAAAATGTTTTTACTTTTTCTAGTGCTGCATTGAATGTGTCGTATTCCGTCCAATCATCTAGTGTTTGAAACCGCTTTGCTGAAATGGATTTAACGGCATACCACTTATGTTGACCAGTCTCAGTGTTTAATAATTTTTTGGCACCATAATTATCCGTATCAAGTACACGATCGTCTGGCCATCCTAAAGGGATTAAGTTTTTTAAGCGTAAACGTGTGTCTGAACTAAATGATAGTGGGTGTTTAACTCTGCGATTGGTATGTCGTCCAGCTGAGTAGCGTTCTAAAATATCTTTTTCACTTCGTCCAGCACCAAACTTAACGGTCATGTACGCATTAAAGTCGTCTGTCAGTTGTTCTAAACGTTCGTAGTGTGAGCTTTCATATTTGTTTTTTAAGAAGTGTAGCGTAGCAATGTAGGCATCATCCCATTGCTTTTGACCTATGCTAAACCAACCGCCCCCTAAAGGCTTGTTGGTTAAGTTTGCATAGACCAAAGAAAATAATAGTGCATGTTTTACAGGTTTATGGCCAGATTGGGCATCAGCTCTAAAATCAGGCTTTTGCCAATATTCCTTTTTAGTCACTAGGCTGTCAGACTTAATTCCATTCATGTTGCCTGAGAAGTCTGGTGATGGGTTGTCTTTACGTGCACCAGCAAACTTTTTACCTACATCCGTAATAGGACCATCTTTTTTTTCATTACTATTTATTTCTTCAGTCATAGCTAAACCACATAATTGTTAGTTGCGTATATCGTCCAAGATTTCTGACAGATCAAACAGATTAATATCTTTGAGTTTTGCTTCAGCATTGATGCACTCAAGTAAATTCATAAAACCAACAAAAATAATGTGTGGTATTGGTCTATTGTTGATATGCACGGGTGTTGACCAAGTGCGTACACGCGTTTCGCATATTTCAAGCCCTTGTTCTTCAAAAAGCTTGATCAATGTCGGGATGTCTTTGTCTAGTTGAGTAAGGGCTAATAACGACCGAAATACATCATTTAAGCTAATAGAGTGGTGACGATGGTTCGGATTGTGCTGTTTTCTATTGTCGCCCTGTTGTTGATTAAAGTAATGATGTTTTTCGCGATCTTGAGATGTTCTGTTTAAATATTTCATTTGGTATTAAGCTCCAAAGAGATAGCTGTAAATCAGGTACAAAATAAAAGTTATTGTTAATCCCGACACCAATAGAGAATTGATCGGGTAATTTTCTAAGTTAAAAGGTTTTCTGTGATAGCTCACTCCCCAATCTGAAACAGATCCTCGCTCTACGGCACTATAAAAGTTAGTTTGTGAGGCGTTTAAACGGTTGTTGTCTACTGATATGAATTCCAGTTTGCACAGCAATTCGTCACTCAGGTAGTTAAAGAAAGTCGTTGGTGTACCATTTGATAGGATGTGTATATAACCGACCTGTTTTTGGGTATAACCCATTCGCTCATACGCTTTTTGAAATTCGTGCGTTAAAGTCGCACTAAACTTATCCCCCTTATTTTTGGCAATCAGTTCAATTGGTGGCTCAGCTCCAGCCTGAATAAGCTTGGTGAATTTAGGACTACCACAACCCCAATTTTGAGAGATCCAAACACCGCGTTTTGTGTCGTGAATCAAACCATCAACAATGACCACGGCTGCATCACCGATGTCGCCGTTTTCTTTTTCTGTAAATTCGGTGTTATCAACGTCTTTTCTGAATTCTTCAGGCATTGGCCTTAAAACTTCTAAAAGATTGGTACTGTCACTTTGTACATGACCAGTAGCCAAAATCATCGACTCAATTTTTTTTAGGGCATGTTCAGGTACTATCAATACTGAATGTACACGCTGGTCATACGCATCAGATTGAATGTCTTGAGCTTCGGTATTCTTTTCAATAGTGCTTAATTCCATATTATTTCTCTGCCTGGGCTTTCTGGTATTCAACTGCAGTCTTCATTGAATATTCGGTATCATCTTCGTGCTCTGTACCAACCATGCTTTGCTGACCTTGGTATATACCTTTAACAGCATTGACGAATGCGTTATGCGCCGTAGCGTTGTAATACGTTAAGTTTCCAGCACTGGTCGAATCATTGAATGTCAAAGTATTAGGAACATGCCAAACTGCTGAATAAGCCTTGCCATCGATAACAACAATAGGTTCAAACTCGACCGCTTCACGGTGCTTGGTTTCATTCCATGGTGTATAGAAAACAGTATTGTTTTTGAGGTTGTAGACCTTGAATACGATCTGGCCAAGATTCCGTATTTTGGCCTCTTTGTTGTATGCCTCTAAAACCTTGTCTTTTTGGAAGTCTGTAATTTCAAGCTCAGGGTTCTTCGTAATCACCAGTGTTTCATCAGTCGTTTTAATCTCAGATGGAACGTAGATTTTTGAACCTTTAGGGAAACGTCCTGATTTCTCCAATGCGGATCTAAACTTGTTATTTGCATCCAAGAAGTTGCCAAACTCACTACTGAAGTAGCTGTAAAAATTTGATGCACTGGTGAACATGCCAAACTGATTCACCCGAACAATTTGCTCAGATACAGTGGATGCTAAACTTGCATATGGTTTGCCCGACACATCAATTTCGCGCCATTTGTAGTTACGTACACCTACTTCTTTGTCGCATGCATCATTAAACATAGATGTAGAAACAATATCGCCGTCCAAGCGCTTCACATAAGCAACCGGGTAACTGCGGATAGGTGCCATACGAACAGCTTTGTTTGAATTGGTGTAAAAGCCAGATGACGAAATGATATTTCGTTCAGATGATTTAATTTGATAACTTCGTAATGTATTTAACTGTCGATCAAAGCTATCAATTTCAGATTCATATAAAACATCACCCTCAACAGATGTCGCGATTGAATAAGGGGCATACATCACATCGCCCTGAACTTTATCCATGATCTGCTCAGCTTCAATACGATATAACGGCTGTGAGAACATGCCATTTGATGCCAAAGCTGGTAGATCTCCCCCTACACCAAAATTACACGCTACTTTGTGGCTGGTGGTAGAAAGGCTTGATTGAGGTAATTTGTAGTTAGATGGATTGTAAGTGGTAACACGTTCATCATATTTGCGAACTTGTTCCTCAACTTTCTTTTCAATGGGATCTATTTGTTCTTCTTGAGATGCAGTATCAGTATTTGAAGGCTTTAACTTATCACAACCAAATAGCAAAACTGACAATATCGCTATGGTAAGGGTTTTCTTATTCACTAATTAATGACCTAACTTAAAACTACTAATACCCCACATTATAATTAAAAATAAGTATTAATGAAGTGGTATTTAATAGTTTAAGGACTTTTAAGCGAAAAACCCAATATCATTAATTAGTTTTAACGAACATTCTTTTAATGCAACTTCATAACCGCCGTTATTATTAAATGTAAAAGCAAATGGTAGCATTTTATCAATCGCAAATATCTTCTCTAATAAGTCGTTGTTTTCTGCAGATGGCTTATCCTTTAAGGCATATTGCATGGAAAACTTAGCATTTATACCCGTGCTTTTATATAAAGCATTTATTTGTTCTTTAAGGCTTTTTTCCACTTCTTGCACAGTATTGAAAATAAAATTCTGATTAACAGTGAATTTATCAGTTTTCAAAGATCCAAAGGTCCACGCCAGACTCTCCGAAACCACATACCCTAGAACAGTCTGCAATTCTTCATCTTCAAATTTGTGATAATGAACGTATGATTTAGTTTTACCGTTAAAATATAAAATAGAAATGGAGAACAACACCTCTTTGTGAGCATATTTAAAAGGTACTTTAACAAGACTATAAAAGTTTAAGAGCTCAACGTTGGAGGCTTTAGACATATTTTTTAAAAAAATTTTAAAGACATTAAAGTGATTATACTAAAAATATCAAAGAAATGTTAAAGGGTTTTAAAATGGATACAGTTGTTCTAAAAAATAGTTTAATTGCTAGTTTAGTTTTTGTATGTGTGTTCCTGGTGTTCCAAAACATCGACCATAGAGTTTCTGAACGTATACAGCTTGAGTCAACCAGTGCAGCATTCGAGTCGCTTGATAAAGACTTTTCTGCGATCAAAAGAAATGTGGATACTGAATTCAATAAGCTCCCGAAGTACGTGAAGCCAAGCAAAGAGCAATCGATCAATGATGCATTGGAATTCATTAAATTCTCGAAACAGACCTTTACTGACACAATGGCCCAAAATGAAGAACTTTTAGCAGAAGTTAAGGGTTTTGAGAAAAAGGCAAATGATGTTTTAGAAAAATAATAGTTATTTTAAAAAGAAAAATGGGAAGCTATAAGCCTCCCATTCTTTTAATGTCGTAAGAAACATTTAAATTTTGTTCTTAAAAGTATTATAGTAAAACTAATAATTTATGCAAATACTTTTAACAGAAATATCTAAAAGGTCTTTAACACTCAACGAATCCGAATAACTTAGACAGTGTGAATAAATTGTTAAAGTAGTCGAGTGTATATGTAAAACATTGGTATACCCATTAGAGATATGCGAATTATTATATATGTAAAACCTAACATACTTTTTAGTCGTATCTTGCGTAAAACTTACCAGATAATCTTTTGTGTTTTCATTTATGTTATCTTCGTATTGCTCTGTTATGCTCAGGATCTCTTTGCTGTTCAGCCAATAACTGCCTGTTTTATCTTGTTTAATCTGTTCCAAAATCAAATTATTTAATGACTGGTACTCTTTCGTTATTGCTTTGGCATATCGTTTTGATGACTGATGTTCTTTCCAGTCAATTTTTGCTTTCTTAAACAGTTTGAAAGCTGTAACCGCGCACAATATAGCTGAGATGGTACATAATATTATTCTACTACTATCACCTATAATGCCAATCATTCCTAAATGCACATCTTTTGAGAATAAACCGTTCAAAGATAGGTATACGCCAAAGATACAAAAACTTAACGCAAAAACCACAACTAAAATTAAAGTTGCTCTAATTAAAAGCTCATTAAAAGTAATTTTTCTTAAACTTTTGGTATAAAGCTTAATCTTATCTTTTTCAGATTTTAACATTTTAGCCAAGAACTTATGTTCTCTTTTTCCTCTGCTAAAAGGTGGTGTTACAGCATCTTTAAAAGTCATGTATAATCAAAAGTATTTTAACGTTCCATTAAATATACACTACACCTGGGCCTATTTAAAATGAAACATTATAGAATTATCGCTATTTTAATACCTTTAATATTTTCAGGTTGTGCAGCAAGCCACTCAGACAAAGAGCTTGTTGACTCTTATTACAATGACCAACAAAAAACAATAGAAAGCGATGTAGATCAACTCGTTAATTCCTACTCCGCTAAAGTCGTTACTCAGTACTACCCTGAACCATACTTCAATCCAACCAAGCCAATACCGCATTATTACGCTTTAAAGCTTGATGAAATGGGTATCCCTTACCCAAAAGAGCTTGTATACGACAATGCCGACTATAATTTTTATAAAGAGCAGGCTAAGTTTAATGCAAACAATAATGACGTAATTGATACAGATCACCACGATCACTAAAACTTTTTTATCGTAGGTGTTTTGTTGAGGGGCGTTTCTTGCCGAAACCTTTCTTAACCCCTTAGTGTATGAGGGTAAAAGATTCATACTATATTTTAGAAAATACACTTGATGGAGATAAAGACCAAAAAATCAAAGTGTTGAGAGTAAGCCAGTATGATACTTTTTATTACCCTCATACATTATCTTCTGAACTATCTTCACTCCTTTTTTGATTGGCTTCTTTGATAACATTTTCAATAAAACAGATAACTAAATTTAAAGCGATTAAAAATAATACGATATAGCCAATAGTTTTTAGAGTTAGTACAAAGTTATTGAATACATAAGTTGATGCTTTTCCTATTCCTATATAAACCACATAACATGCAAATATAACCAATGCTATTGCACTAATTGAAATTATTGCAAGTCCAGTATTTTTTAAAAATGAGCGCAATAAGTATTTATCGAATTTAGAATTATTCATAGCCATATACTATCCTTCATAAAAATTTCATTTTCTAACATTGAACGAAGCGCAACTATTGCTGCACCACCGCCAACAATAATTATGATAAAGCCGAATAAAAAATTGAGATTCATGTTTGCAGCTATGTTTAATTATTTAGATTTAAGCAACTTAATTAGTAGCATTACAATAGTTATTGTACGAGAGTACTTTACTCTAGAGGTGGTCCCACTTGTTTGAACAACTAAAAGCGTATTTATAAGTGATATTCCGCTCTAGTTAAGCCACCTTGTTTTGTTGGGGTAGCTGATCATAGTAAAACTCATTTGGTGTCATTTTGTCTAGACTCGAATGAGGTCGTTTCAAATTATAAAACTCAAAATATGCACTTAATTGCTTTTTCGCATCTGTGACACTGCTATAAGCTTTGAGATACACCTCTTCATATTTAACGCTCCGCCATAATCGTTCAACCATCACATTATCTACCCATCGACCTTTACCATCCATACTGATTTGAATGCCATTTGATTTCAATACATCAATAAATGCATCACTGGTAAACTGGCTGCCTTGGTCTGTATTAAATATTTCAGGTCGACCATATTTTTCAATCGCTTCATTTAAAGCCGAAATACAAAAATCCACCTCCATACTAATCGATACCCTATGCGCAAGTACCTTGCGGCTATGCCAATCAATCACAGCACATAAATAAACAAAGCCTTTTGCCATAGGGATATACGTTATATCCGTAGACCACACTTGATTACTGCGCTGAATAGCCAACCCTTTGAGCAGATATGGATATTTACGGTGAGCTTGATTAGCCTGGCTTAAATTTGGTTTGCAATATAACGCCTGAATACCCATTTTCTTCATTAAAGTACGTGTATGACGTCGTCCTATATGATGTCCTTGACGATTCAACAAATCACGCATCATACGACTGCCTGCAAAAGGATATTGCATATGTAATTCATCAATACATCGCATCAGCTTCAGATCTGATGCACTCACAGGTTTTGGGCGATAGTAATAACAACCACGGGAGACTTTCAGCAGCTTAGCTTGCTTAGATACTGAAATCTGAAGTGAGTCGTCGATTAACTTTTGTGGTTGAAGCGGCCCAGTTTCTTCAACACACCTTCTAAAAAATCAATTTCTAATGCCTGCTCACCGATTTTTGCATGTAGTTTTTTTAGATCGATGGGTGGTTCTGTTGGAGCTTTTGATTGATCGAAAGCTTGCGAGGAAGCTGAGATCAATTGATTTTTCCAGTCAATAATTTGGTTTTGATGAACATCAAACTCAGCACTCAATTCAGCAAGTGTTTTTTCTGCTTTAATCGCAGCAAGTGCTACCTTAGCTTTAAAATCATTTGAATGATTTCTTCTTGGTCTACGTGCCATAAAATACTCCATATATTGATGTGGCTCTAGACTAGCAGATTTACACTTAATTTTACCTAATGAGGTTCCACAGCTCAGTTGCTAACTCATTAGGTTCCCTCATCCAACGCCATTCAGTTTCTTTAAGATGATAATCAAAGTACTCTTTTGATATGCCGTTAAACTTTGCTAGCCTTCTTTTACAAAAGCTCCAAAATGATTCTATTCCATTTATATGACATTCTCCTCTAGCAAACTCATTTGCTCCGTGATTTACCCTAAAATGCTTTGAATAACCCACATCAACAAGACCATTATAGCCACGCCATCCATCACTATAAATCACACTCTCAAGTGAAACTTTACCAATGATAACCTCTTGTAAAGTCTTCATTTTACAGTCAGGTACGATTTCAGTATAGACGCGCCCATTACGTTCGAATATTCCAAATACTGGCTGTTTTAGAGTCCCACGACCACACTTTAACTTTCCATGAAACCCACGTTGCCTTTTCGCTCCAAAATAGCTTTCATCTACTTCTATTGAACCAACAAACTTAGCTCTTAAATCTGTTTGATGATCATAGATAGTTTCTCTAAAAAGCATGTACCAATAGTTAATCGTATTACGATTTAAATTGAGTAATAAGGCTGTTTTGGAAGCAGGAATATCAACACAAAAGCATTGAATAATTTTTTTAATCTTGTAGTGACTTAATTTACTGTTTTCTATCATGATTCTAGACTAACATAATCATTTTGCTAGTCTAGAGCCTTGATGTTTATAACATCATTTGAGGAGCAGAATATCACTTATAGGAGTTGTTCAAATTTACGGATCCATCTCTCTCTCGTACACTTAGAAGATAAGCATCTGGATTCGTTTTTAATTCTTTATCTAACATTATTAGCTTATTCAACATATCTTGGTTTGTCGTCTTGGGAATGATCCAACCGCCAAAACTAATATTGTTTAATTTGATGTTAGGTAGTGGATCTTGTCTATTTTGTTCCAGTAACCAAAGATAGTTTTCACTACAAACAAATAAGACTTTTAATTCCTGATCAATGCGCCGTAAATCACAATATCTGAATAGGTTTACGTTACCTGGTGCTTCAGCATTGATAATTGGTTTTTTTCTTGTTTTTTCACCATGTAACTTAAAGTATTTAACACAACTTTCAATGTCACTTTTTAAATTGATTGGTGCAGTTTCTATTGGTGCCTCTGATAATTGTTCTTCAGCATATTCAAAATAGATCCAACATACATCTTGGTCTTTTAGCTTTTCAAAAAGCCAATCTGGAACGTCATGCAATTTTTGTTTTAGTACAAATGGTTTTCCTACATTCGTAATCTTGACGCTTCTTTTCTTGTACGTGTCCAGCTCCCCTATCTTCTTCACGCCACTTTTATATAAATAACGGTTTTTGAGAACTACTTTACTCTTTTTTACCTCTTTTTCAGGTTTAGGATCAGTACTGGATTTTTCAGGCTCAACATTCAAACAAAAGTAATCTATTCCTTTGGTAAACAATTGAAACTTCCCCTCCTTTTCAATTAAGGCAAAATTCCCTCTGATTTCAGCACCTACTATATCTTTAGATATTAGAAATCGATCATCAACGGTTTGTTCATTTAAGAGCAGTAAAGCCGATTTAAAATCTACTTTGTGTTCTGGTATTACAACATAACCGTGGTCAAACAACTTTTTGCTCACTCGGATAACTGTGTAAATATCCATAACCAGCTCCTTATATTATTTCCTGTAATTTTGGTTGATGTATTCTTGGATCGCTACAATTCTTTTTTCTGAAGTAGGATGCGTTGATAAGAAATCAATTTTAGTGCCCTGTTTTTCTTGGGCTACTACTTTATTCCAAAAGCTGACTGCGCCCTGTGGGTTGTAACCAGCACGAACCATAATATCAACACCTAGAAGATCCGCTTCACTTTCAAGTTTGCGCGAACCAGGTAAGTTAACCCCATAATCGCCTAGTAAACTTGTGCCAGATACAACCATGTCACCAAGACCAGCCGAACTAGCTGCAAGCACACCTAAACCAGTTAAAAGCTTTTTACTTACCTTTTCACGCCCATGATCACGTAAAGCATGTGCAATTTCGTGGCCGATCAGTGCAGCCAATTCATCATCAGTTGCATTAATTTTTGTGATAGAACCAGTCAACACACCGATCTTGCCTCCAGATAGACAAAACGCGTTGATTTCATTATCTCGGATTGTATTAACTTCCCAATTCCAATTTGCTGCGTCAGCTCGATAATGTGGAACTTGTGCGATAAGACGTTTTGCTACTCTATTTACTTGAGCGTTATTCACAATCAATCCACGCTGTTTAGCAGTCGTGATGATGTTGTTGTAAGACTGAGTACTTTGCTGAAGATATTCTTTTTCAGAATACAACATGATTTGTTTGCGTTTAGAACCCATTCCATCAATAGTACTAGATACGCAACCAGTTAAAAGAGATCCGGCAACAGCCAAAACACACAAAGATTTCATCTTAAAATCAAACATTTTGTTTTCCTTTATGTTTAAAAACATTTAACAAGTTAAAACTGCGCTTATTAAGCTTGTTTTTATCTTCCAAATCAGTAATACATTTAAACTCTTTTAAGATGTTTTTGTAATGCTCTTTTTGTTCATTTTCTGACTTATTAAAACCTTTCAAAGCTAACTGTTCAATAGTTTTAGGGCTGAATAATTTCAGAAGAACTATATTTAATATTAAAGTACCAGCCAGTAAGCCCAACGCATAAAGCTGAACAACTGAAGTACTGTATTTAGGTTCCATCGGACCAAGTGAACCAAAGCATATAAAGCTAAATACAGATAAAGTAACTGCAGCTATAAAACTAGATACCGTAACTCTAATCTTGAACTTATATCGTGCAATTAAAGCGACAATTAAAAAACCAAAAAGTATGGTACCAATTGCCGTAGCCATTATGACTAAAAAGAGCCCAGGGTTTGTGTTTGATGGATCTAACATTTCCATAGAATATCCTTAAATAAAACCCTTGCTTTCTAATAGGGTGAAACGATCTTTAAACAGTACAAAGAATGTTTTTTTAACGCTTTCGTACTGGTGTTTGATAATGTCTAAAGCACTATCATATGCACCTAGTTTCACGTAATTAACAAAATTGGCATGATCAAAACCTTTAAGTTTGTGACGTTTAATAAAGCCCTTAAAGTCTTGCTCTTTTTCTTTAAATTGATTCTCAAATTCAAAGAAAAGTTTGCCTAATTTCATGCTGTATAGTTTTAAATTGACAATAAATTCGACTAAAGGTGTTTCATTTCCTCTAATCGTAACCAGCATGTCTTTATCTTTTGTGATTTCGAGCGATGGTAAAAAATTAGAAAAATTAACCAGTAGATCACTTAATAAAACTTGTTTATTAAAGTATGTGACCAAAACAGGTGCGCTATCTGGCACATACGCTTTGATACGTTCAAATTTACTTAAAGCTTCTGGAGAAGCATGACCACTAAGGGCTAATTTCACTAACATATAATTCACTCGACATCTAATTCATTTTTTAAAACCAATTTGTATTTTGGATGAACCCCAAGTCTAAGTTGAAGTAATGTCCACGCTTGCTTTGTTATTAACTTTTCGCCACTTTCAAACTTTGACCACTGTATATTGTTGTACAATCCTGTGTGACTAGACATTTTGGTTTTACTTAAACCACTCCAGACTCTTAGTTGTTTTCCTAAGACTGGTATTGGAACCAGCATTAAACCATTGTCCTCTTGTTCCTTTAAAATCTTTAAAGCTGCCTTTTTACCTACTAATTGACCGCCATCTTCACAAATATAAGTAATACGAGCTGTATATTGTTCAGAGTTTAAGCACTCTTCTAACAATGCTAGAACTTCATCCTGAGGATTCGTTAAACCCCCTCCAACCGTATCGCCTGTATCAGTTTTAATCACGAGTTATACCTTTTAAGATAGATATTCTTATAGTATATACGAAAAACATTTAAAAGATTTTTTTAAAAAAACAAAATGTTCATTTTTTGTATTTTAGCTAAAACCACTTATAATATGATTATTGGTATTAACCAAAGTTTAAAACATATTGAAAGGTGTTTAAAATGACTAACTCTAAAACTAACGCTAAAACCAAAGAGAACCGCTTAAACCAAAATGGCAGTTTAAGCAAAACCGACCAACGCAAGCTTAAACCTATTTCTTTTTGCTTATTAGATACAGAACAAGTGACAATGCTGGAGAAAATTGAAAAGTTTCAATATGGCAATTTCTTTAAAAACATTATAGCTTCTATGACTGATGAAGAAGTTGAACAGATCGCGAATAGCAACAAGAAAAGCGATCCAATCATTCCTCAAAAATTACTAGATCTAAACATCACAAAAGGTTTCTTATCTTGTCGTTCAATTGCAAAGGTGCTTTTTAAACACAATAAAGTTGAATCTATGCTGCATGAGCTACGTAACTTTATCTCTGACGAATTCATTTTAAAGTTAGCTGAAGACCGCAACTTAACACTATCTATAAGCGACTCAGAAGTCGATTCTAATACCTCTTCAGGTATGTTTGATGATCGCTATGCGATGGCTGATACTGGCTATAAGAGCCGTACAACACCTGTTTTCAATCAGCAAAATATTGAATCTATAAAATCCATTGTTCGTGAACATGAGAAGCTTCCAAAACATGTCGAATTAGACAATGATTTCATTGAACAGTTTATGAATGACAATCCTGAAGTATTCGCAAAATTATAAAAACACAAACAAAAAAAACCATCTAATTTTTAGATGGTTTTTTTATGTCTTAATTATTTCTAGAATCAGCTATAAAGCTTCGCTGGCTCGTCTGCAACTGGTATCACTGGCTGTACTTCTTGCATAAGAATTTTAGTCACTTCATCCAGTGGTGCAATGTTGGAAGGTAAAAAATCTATTGCTTCAGGAAATTGTGATTTAAGGTAAGCATCTATGGCTTTGTGAATAGCTCGGTACCATTCTCGCGATTCGCTCTCTAAATTAAACATGCTTGAAATTGAAGCTTCTAGATCCGCAATATATTTACTTGGTAGTAAAGCTTTACGCTCCATATAAGCTTGATGTGCCATAGCAAGCCAGATAAAGCGATTTAATTCCTTACTACTTCCCTCTACGCTATTATCTTTAAAGTTCAACGTTCTAAATTTGCAAATGTGAAAATGTTGCTCACTAAAATATTTAAAGAAATCTTCATACTCAATTACAGAAATGGATTTTTGTAGCACCAATGGTATATCTAATGCGAGATCCACTTCGACTTTACGTGTACCAATGCCATTTTTAATAACAAATTTCATATTCACCTCAAAATAAATTAAATTGTTTAAAGGTGTCTTTATCATTAAAAGTAACCAGGTGATGCGATTCAATTAACGATTTAAGGTCCTTAGCCTGAGCAACTGGCTGTATTTCAATGCTGGCGATTTGTGCAGCTTCATGAATTAACCCTATGATTTGAGCACGGCTTTCTAAATATGCAGATAGATCGCGAGTTTCTTTGAATGAAGAAATGACAAAGTTAATATTCTTTTCTAAATTCTCACTCAAACTGCTTAGTGTTTGGTTAATTGGTGCATACTTTTCTATATGCTCTAAGACTGTTGCATGATCTAGAAAAAAACTAACTTCCAGCAATAATGAATTGTAAAAATCAATAAAGTTCGTTTCTTTTTCAAAGATGAAAATTTCTTGGCCATCTTCGTCATTAGGTATCTCAATTGAACCTTTTGAGATCTCAAAACTTTCATCCCCCAACAATGTATGCAGAATTCGGCCTAAGTGTTCTGCATGTGGTTTGCTGTTAGTAAAGTTGATTTTCAAGTTTTCATTTGAATCAGCAATACGGACTAAAATATAGTTTGTTGTGTGAAATAATTCATCTGCATTGTCAGTAAAATTTAACATTGAAATCTGATTATCTGTTCCAGCATCAGAATCAAGTTGCTTATCCAAAAATTCATGGTTATCAATAAAAAGCTTAGCTACACCGTTTGTAATAATGCTTTCGTATTCACCAAAGTTTTGTGCAAGGTATTCGCTCATTAAATTTGGCAGAACTTCTAATAAACTTTTTTTAAGATCCGATAATTCAATAGCAGAATTGAATAACGAATCTGGCACAAGGTTCTCTACCTCTTCATCAAGTGCTTCATCGTTTGGTGACAACCCTTTTTGCTGTGCAATTGCATTACGGAAGGAAGCCATAATTGAGATTGTCAAAATTGAAAGTGTTACCGTTTTAACCCATTCACTTTTCACATCGTTAGGCACGTAAAAAGCGCAATTACTAACCCACTGGTGGTTATGATTAAGAATCCGCTTTAAAGGGGTTTTAGTGGCTGGAAAAATTTCAAAGACAGTATTTAAGATTGGGTTTTTACCCAATTTGATGCTTTTATTATTACCGTAAAAATAGATGCTGCGAATATCAGACATAATATACTTTCTTAAACTTAACGTTGGTTACATATTATCACTGATTTAGTTTTAAAAAATATTTTTTAAAACTATTAATTTTATTTTTTTGTGTTTTAATTCTGCCCTTGTTCACTGCTTTTAAAACCCAAAAAAACAGGTAACTTTTGCTTAGGCTACGGTGGGAACTTGGTATTACAGTGTTATTTGGTAGCTAAAAAATTAAACATTGATAAACTATTGATAGTAAAAGAGATAAGGAATAGATAGATTTCTTTGCGTGTAGGGATATACTTTTCATCAAACATTTTGTTTATCGCATACAGAAGTGAAGAAAAACATAAAATGAATATGATGATTTGCAATATATATGATGGAGTATTGAGGGTTTCTGGTAGATATTTAATCTTGTATATCGTTGTATTTAAAAACATTTCAAACACAAAGAATACAACTACAAAGATGTAGCAAATATTGAAAATGGCAACTAAGTTGTATGCCGATTTGAGTACCAGGCCTGTCATCGATTGTTCACTTGAATCAATCTCACCCGTTTTTGGAATTTTAAAAAGCACAACGCATTCCAGTTTTAAGAGTGTATCTATTATACTTTTAGAATACCTTTTATCAACTATAAAACTTTGTTATTAAAATAAAAAAATGGCCTTTTAAGACCATTTTAAAACACCCTACCCTCCTTTTAAGACTAGCCGTTGTGCTTATCTTTAGAATCACGGTAAGTAGAGATATGGTAGAAGAAAAAGCACGATAAAAGTGAGAAAAGCACCACCCCGAACGTGTTCCAAAATCTGCTATTTGATAGTTCAGAAATACGTTTATTGATTTCTGAGATAACACATGGATTCGCTTTTGCAACTTCAACATTTACATTGCAGACTTCAGCATATTGGAATAGGAATGTTTTATGGCCAATATCATACATTTCTTGGATCTGGTTAATATTGGTCGTATTCAGAAGAACCATAACAAGAGAGATCAGTGCTACAAATATAGAGATAACAAGAAAGCACTTCACAATGATTTCACGAGCCACATCATCAACACCACTTAAATATCTTTCGAGCAATATATTTAGCTTAGTTCGACCATCAAGGATAATGTTATAGTCATGTTTTACTTCATTATTTCCTGTATGGTTTTGATTTGTTGGTTCAACAGGAATGTCAGATAATTCGGCTGGTAAAGTGACTGCAATTACATCTTTTTGTTCTTCAGGTGCTAAACTTTTATTGCTGCTGTTTGATACAAAATCTTTTAATAAGGGTACTGGCTCACTTTTAAGGTGTTCTGTTTTTACAACCTCGTGAGCCGACTCATTTGCATCGAATAAGATCTTGTCTGTTCTTTCTGGATGCTTGAGATGTATATATTGATAAATAAAATAATTGATCTTTTGCTGTAAGACCGGGCTTTTATCAACTTCACTTTCCACATCTGCACCAAAAGTCTCAGTTATAGATGATTTTAATTCTTGTACTTCGGATTGATTCAGCAATTGATATAGTTCATATATTGTTTTAGAACTGATCATGATAAAACCCACATTAATATTCATTAAACTGTTAGTAGTATATAGAATGTGGTTTTAAAATAAATAGGTATGTTTTAAGAATAAAAAAAACCGCCTTTTAAGGACGGTTTTAAAAGGGGGTTTAATTAGTATAAACAGTTGCCGTTTGCACCAATAGAGCGTCCATTCTGGCTTAAATACCGTTGTACGGTGTTAGCAACATCTCTTGGGAGTTGATTATTCACTTTTTGTATAACATCGACTTTGTATTTATTCTGACAACTCACAATACCAGCCAACATGTTATTGATCAGTGATGTATTGTCTTTACCATCCAATTTACGTGTTTCTTCGTTTATCACTATGAATTGAACAATATTTAGATAGTTATTCGTGAGGTTGTCACCACTTTTTGATGACTTGTTTAGATTCTCAATGGTCGAATTCAAGTTATTCATTCGTGCTTCAAGGCCAGAATCACCAGTGACATTTGCATTATTGTTTTGGTAACGCGTAGCTGTGGTGTTCCGATTAGAATTATATTGTCTTTGCTGTATCGGCTGTTGCTGAACCTGAACTGGTGCTTGCTGTTGAATTTGACCAGGTGCTTGCTGTTGTTGAGCTGGCACTTGCTGAGTTGAATCTTCATTTGAAGTTGCTTTTTTATACCAATCACTAAAATCGGCATTTGCACTACTACTCAATATAGTAGCCGTAAAAATTGCACATAAATAAAGTTTATTATTCATTGTCTGAACTCTCTTTACCGTTGTAGTTCGCTGGACTAATAGCTTTTAAACTGAACTCATTTGCAAGTTTCCACAACCGCATAAATGTCTTTTGCTTTTCTTGTACCCAATAGTCCTTATCTTTTTTTAGAAGATTCTTTAATACATCTGAGTTCAAGTGGAAATTATCATCAAAAAAATGTTCAAACAGGAGTTCTGTTAAATAGTTTTGAGTTAACGTTTTTTTATTTTCATTACCCGTACCAAAGAATATTTGGCAAAGCTTTGTGCTTTCACACACGAGATCTATGTATTTTTTCTCGTCTGCATTTCGCTGGTGGCGCAAATGAGGATGTGTAATAAAAATAGAATTACGTATGAAAGCATAATCAATAATTACAGTAGCTTCCGTTTTCTTTGAAATGTACTCAGCGTTTGTAAGAATTTCACAAGTGGTAACATCAACTTTGTCGCGAATATTAATGAATTCGCTTGAGAAAGTAGATGCACTTTTGTTTTCGATCTCAACTTTCTTATCACGATTTCTCAGATAAAGTAAATTATCTGCTTGCTTCATATCGTTTAGGAATCTTTCAAAGAAGTGATTACTTTTATATAGATCTTCTAGAGCTCGCGTAACATAAGACGCAACCAAATTAAGATTTTTAGCTAAATATGATGGTCCATTCTTAGTTGTATAAGCAGCTAAACGATCCTTAACAAGTTCTATTACTTTTTCAGGTTCACCATTATTCAATCGAATTGCTGAAGTGAAGAGCGCATTACTGATTTTAAGCTCATTGCCCTGTTCATCCTGAACCTTTGCACACATTTCATTTAATGTATTAAGCGCTTTACGATAGTTGGACTTCAACTGAATCTGAAAACGATAATTGCAAAAATTGTCACGATCTGGTGTACGCTTATTGCATGGTTCATACTTAACAGAAATAAATAATTCAATAGATGGATTGTTATTCAGTCTTTCTAATGAAACAAGAAGTCGTTTACGGTAAAAATCACTTGCTTTGTATTTAAATTCTACTGAAAACTCGGTTAATGCTTTGAAGTCAATGTAAGGAATAACCACTTCGCCACGAAACTCATTGATCTTCATCAAGTTATACATATAAAGATCAAAACGGTCCTTAAATCCAAGAACCGTTAAAGTGTCGAGAACTGTGTAGCGCCCCTTTTTATCAAAATCTAATTCAGATAGATTGGCAATCAACGTTTCTTCAAGCTGATAGCAAATAAACGCATTGTTATCTAATTCAAAATAGCCCGTACTGGCAAACATTCTTTTATGAGTTACGCTGTCTACGTCATTTCTTGAAAATGGTTCGCTGTCCATTTGGCGTAAAGAGCTCATTGGTAGCATCACTTTACCAACACTATTTAGCGTATTCCATGCCAAAGATTTGATACGGCCATTGCTAAGGTAATTAGCTTTATTTTTGAATAAAAGAATTTGACGGATGTATTCAAAATTCAGAACAAAGTTGTTCGCTAGTTGTAATGCTTCAATTTGGGATAATTCAGGTTTTTCAGCGATAACGCGCTGCAGCTGATGTGCATACTTATTTTTGGCATTCACCAACATTAAGTAAAAAATGAATTGATCAACAACTGGAATATCTAGATAACATTCGACTATGAAATTACTGATTTTGTTGCCGTAACCCAAGAGATCCATGGTTTTTGTTTCGGCATTAATAATTGAGTCTTTGATTGACTGCGATAGTCCAAAAATTTCATCTTCTGAAATTCCTTTACTTATGCAGACTTGTGAAGAATCTTGCATAACTGCTCCACTTTAGACAACGTACAACGTACATTGCCTGAGATTGAATTAAAAAATAAAAATAAAAATATATTTGCAACCCAACTAACGTTGTAGTCTTTTCGCTTTAAAGCTGTGTATATACTAACTAAATTTTAGACAATAAAAAAGCCTCGTCAGAGGCTTAATTACGCAATTAACATTATTTGTTGACCGATCTGCGGTAACTCTAGTTTAGAAGTAGTGAACCTGTATGGTAGCTTCTCATATATGCTTTTAAAACTAAGAGAATTTCTAAAAAAATCAAAGCTTTTAGTGAGTTTAAAAGTAATATCGCCACTTGATAAGATTTGAATTTCGTCAATCATAGGTGCTGCAGCTTGCTTCGCATCTGTATCAATCATAAATGATAAATCACAAGCTTCACGCATGATCTGGTTGATAGTTTTCTTATTAAAATCTAGACCTGTAACGTGGTTAACTTTTTCAGCTGATACAACGTATCTACCGTCTTCTGCAGAATAAAATGCATTTAAATTATCAACTAGAATAAGCAATTCGGCAGATAAAACACCTTTTAGCAAAATATCAGACGAGCCAGAGCTAAACACATTGAAGTCAATGAGTATTTTTTGATGTCTAAGACTAAATGATTGATATTGCATATCTCGAATTCCCATAGGCATTCTGAGTAGACATTATAGCATCAATTCGTTAATTAGACTACGATTAAAAGCATTTTTAACAGTAATTTCTTAATAAATAAGACTATGAAAAACAGTGCCTTATATGAGTAATATTCACAATTACAATGTAAGTTAACCAATGTAATACTTGATCAAATAAATATGTGCTCAAGATAGGCACCCAGCGAAACTTTTTTATAAATGGTTTGTAAACTTTCTTCCGTCCTAATGACGTAAGTTATTGTTTTATAGTGGTGCCAAAATACGAGCGAAACTTTTTTATAAATGGGTTGTAAACTTTCTTCCGTCCTAATGATGTAAGTTGTTGATTTATAGTGCTGGCAAATTTCGAGCGAAACTTTTTTATAAATGGGTTGTAAACTTTCTTCCGTCCTAATGATGTAAGTTGTTGATTTATAGTGCTGGCAAATTTCGAGCGAAAGTTTTTTATAAATGGGTTGTAAACTTTCTTCCGTCCTAATGATGTAAGTTGTTGATTTATAGTGCTGGCAAATTTCGAGCGAAAGTTTTTTATAAATGGGTTGTAAACTTTCTTCCGTCCTAATGATGTAAGTTGTTGATTTATATTGCTGGCAAATTTCGAGCGAAAGTTTTTTATAAGTGGGTGTAAACTTTCTTCCGTCCTAATGATGTAAGTTGTTGATTTATAGTGGTGCCAAAATACGAGCGAAAGTTTTTTATAAATGGGTTGTAAACTTTCTTCCGTCCTAATAGCGTAAGTTATTGATTTTACTTTTTTGTCCAGATCCAATAGCTCAACTATCATAGATAGTATGTTTAGTATGTTTTAAGGTTAGGTTATAACTTTTTGGCTGTACCTAACTTCCAGCGAAAGTTTTTTATAAATGGGTTGTAAACTTTCTTCCGTCCTAATGACGTAAGTTATTGATTTATAGTTGTGTCAAAATACGAGCGAAAGTTTTTTATAAGTGGATGTAAACTTTCTTCCGTCCTAATGGCGTAACTCATTGATTTTCTGTTATAGTCTGAACTCAGCGAAAGTTTTTTATAAATGGGTTGTAAACTTTCTTCCGTCCTAATGGCGTAAGTTATTGATTTGTCGTAAAACAAGCTAAATAGCGATCGTTGGGTCATATATAAGGGCTATTCCTCATAAAATCTGAAAGTCTTTATTATCAAGGCTCTCAGGAAATTGGAGAAGTTATCCGCAACGTTTTGAATTTAATTTGCGCTCAAATGAATTTAATTTGCGCTGGAAGTATTTTTTATTCTATTTAATTTTATTATAAACAGCGACTTACAACACTTGCTAGTTTGCAAATTTCCAATATTGCAAAAAGCTAAAAAATGAACAATATTTTACTCATATTTTTAAATTCATTCTAATATACAAGAACTTAATTTGTGGATAGAATTTAATAGGAAAGTGGATAAAAACATCAAAAACCAGCTAAAAACGCCTTATTTTCTAAAAATTCAAATTCAATTTGCGCTCAAATGAATTTGATTTTCGCTCGTACCATTTGTGTTTTTCCGTACTAATCCTGTAATATCATGAAAAATAAGCATAAAAAATGTCCCTAATTAACTTCCCTTAATTAGAAAGATAATAAACAAAAAATTTCTTTTTAAAAATTTACTCTTAAACTTTTTAATATATTTTTTAATTTTTTATTTGCCTCCTTAGTATATACCAATGAGGTTTTGTAGTATTTTATAAATAGCTTGAGTCAATGACCAGCAATCAAAAATATAAAGCGTGGAATTTAAGAAATGAGTAAAAGTGATAATACGATTAAACGTATCGTCATGACTGTAGATCAATTTTACAAACATGATGAACAAGACGAGCTGTATGCATACGGCTTTGATATGTCTACCAATGAACCAGTTCGCATACGAATGAGTTCATCTGAAGAATTCACGAAGATCATTAATAAACTCAACAAGCATCATACTGAGAATGTTTCAGTAGATGAAGTCCACGCAAAATTTGATTCTGGACGTAACCAACGTACTTCATTAGACACACATAATCGCGGTGCTAACCGTGGTCGAATTATCTGTTTTGACAAATGTGTTGACTCACCCTACGAATCTCTTGACGGTTATAAAACTTATGTTGCTCAGTGGTGCAACGTAATGAGTAACAACCCGAATTCACAATTAATCAAAGCAGTCACTTCTATCAATGTGCATCAACAAAAAAACGGCGATTTCTTTGTTAAAGCTCAAATCATTGAAGATGCAGCACATATGCAAGTGCCCAATGTAAAAATTAATTCTCCAGCACTTCATAACGCTATTATTAAAAATAATTTACAGCTTCTTGTTAAATCTTTATCGAATAGTACTGACAACCAACCTGAGCGCATTCCATTTTCAAAAATTGTTGTGCGCTATGAGTCTGGTTCTGTATTAACTACAATCCCATTGATTCCAACCTATGACAGTGCTGATCGTGAAAGTGTTAAGCAATTCGCTAAGCCAGATCCGTTGATGGAACGTGGCGGTATTGATAAAACTAAAAAGTCTTATCGGGTTGCTAAAGATCCGATTGAAAGTATCAAAGATATTTTGAACGGCAATGACTTTCACACCGCAACATTTGATCCAAATTTTGTACCATCCAACCAGTATGAAAAAGACCAGTTCGATAAACAGGCTCAGAACGTTTATGTTATGGACCAGGCCCGTATTGCCCTGTTTGCATTACTTGGCGATCGACAAATTAAAGTGTTCTACAATGAAGATGTAGACAAAGAAAAAAATCAAAATTTAAAACGTCTTTACGCTGGCTTGGTGAGTCAAAAATTACTGCCTGAGGTTTATCATGGCCAACAACTACAACTAGGTGCGCTTTACAAAGACACGTTCTTAAAGAAATTTTTCAACAATAAAACGCCTCACGCTGGTTTTCGCAAGGTAGATCCAGAAATAGATTTACGTACTGGTGAGGGTGTTCGTGGTGTTGGTGCACCTCCCCTAGTGAATCAATTTACCGATGACTACGGCAATCCAAAACCGCACGACTTAAATCCTCAATTTTTAAGTCAAGTTGATCGTCAGACCATGAATAAATTGACGCATGCAAAACAGCAATTTGCTGAAGCGTTTATTGTTATTCAACCACACCAACGGAACTCGAATAATTGTTTTGTCTCGTTTATCGAGCCTGTTGAACTTACTCAAACCCGTATGAATGCGTTGAACTTTTCAGAAATTACGGTAGAGCATGTACAGCAACATAAAGCTTCAATCGATAGTCCGTTATCTAAGAACTTCAACCACGATCTTTTACCTGATCCGCAAGAGTTAATGATGAAAGTCAGACAGCCAGAAATGGATGTTAAGAAAAGCCAAGAAAAGGCTGCGACTTCTGATGTCTATAACGACATGACTTTTTAATCAAATAAAATAATTCTTCTTCAGGTTCGCTATGACTACTCATGATTTAAACGAAAAAATTAAATGGATCGACTTATCACAAGCTGGTGTATATCTCGATGTACGGCGTGTTGGCCAGACGGATAGCCAATTACTTTTATTGGACGTTCAAAAAAAACTATCTAAAGAAAATTTGAATAACATTGGTTTTACACCGATGAAGTTTGAGGCTTATCCTCACTTTGACGGTCACTTGTATCAATACAATTTGAATGAAACGATCAAACCAAGACTGTTTCATGAAGTTTTGGGTATTCCAAAAGAATTTATCCGTAGTGTGCTTGCGACTCGCCAAGAATTGCATGATTTATTCAATGCCCAAGCAAAAACATTGGTGCCACAACGATTGAACGTTGCGTTGAATAGTGCAACTCCACTCGGTTATAACTCTGATGGCAACAAAATCTATGCTTCAGCTCATAACCGTTTTTACGTGAATGCCCAAGGTACGCAAATACCTGAAGGTCCTAATGATCAGCCGTCTAGTCTGTACTTACGTGCGACCAAGCAAAAAGATTTAAAAGAATGCTTAAGAGGCTATATCTATCAATTAGAACATGAAACAAAGAGCCATAATCACCAGGACTTTTTAAAGTTTTTAGCTCTAATCACGCAAGCCAAAAATGCTGACGTTGATGTATCCAAGGTAACAGATAAACAGATCCATACTGCAGAAGAAGCGCTTGAAACAGTGATGGTCGAAAAGTTAGGTGAGCTTGATTTTACTGAGAGCTCATTTAAAACGAGTTTAGCGTTATACAATCGCATGCCGACTAAGACCATGCGAAACAATACGATTCGTATGTTACAGCAATATTCGACTCCAATCCCGATGTCACTTGTGGCTCAGCGCTTATTGATTGAGGGTGATAACCGAACAAAACAAAACTTTTCCGTGCTCGAGCCAACTGTGGGTAATGGATCTTTAATCGGTTTATTAACCCAAGAGCGTAATGCTTCTGTCTATGCGGTTGAGTTAGATCCCAAACGTGCTGAACGTACAAAAGCACTGACTCAAAATTATGAATGCACGGTTGTTACTGCAGATGCTACACAAATTGATTTTGAGCAAACGTTTAAGCAAAAAGTTGACTATGTGATTGCCAACCCTCCTTTTGGTGCTATGGATAAACTAGAACGTGTTGCACCAATTTTGGTTCAACAGCGTAACGGCGTAGATCCAAACCCATTATTGGTAGATCCATCAGAAAACGTCTGGTTCAGTACGGATAAATTGGACCATGCCATTCTGGTTAAATCACTAAACGCACGAAACGATCAAGGGCGTTCAGTTTTCATTATTGGCTCAGATAAACAGATTTCAGATGGTACGGTTGAGCGTAAATCAAAGAATTTACTTAATTATCTCTATAAGCATTATGAAGTTGAGGCGGTTGTAGAAATCCACGGCAATGCATATGCACGAAACGGCGCTAATCAAAATGTTCGTATGTTAGTGGTAGGCAATCGTAAAAACGAACAAGCGTTACTACAAACTTACCAATCTTCTGTGGTACCAGATAAGTTGAAAGTCATTACGGACTATGACGAACTTTGGGGATGGGCTAATAACGTAATCTATAATCGTTTGAATCCGAATAAGGATCTATACTTCAAGCCAACTACTCCGACTCCAGTTGAGCAACAAGCACAACAAGCACCAGTGGTTGAACCTGTTGTTGAGGTTAAGCCTGTTGAAAAAGAAAATGACGATTTGTTTGCCAGTCTAGGTGATGAACAGCCTGTTTCGCCACTTGAAGATATTGCATCAAGTGTAACGCCTACGTCTGCAGTCACTATGTTTGATGAAGTCGTGGTCGCTAAAGAAGAAGAGATTAAGCAAGAGGAAGCTGTCAAACCAAAACCGATGTTTGGTCGTAAACCTAAATCAAAACCGAATAAAGTTTCTTTTGACTTTGGAACCGTTGAAGTTAGTACGCAAACAACCAGTTCAGATGATGATGTACCTACACCAACTGAAGCTACACCAACGTTTGAAAATGAAAATGACAATGATTTCGTGCCTGAGGTAAAGAATCCGCACGAGAACCAAAATCAGGATGAAGACCTTGACGATGACGTTAATCTTCAAGTAGGTGATACCACGGCGACCAATGAGGGTGAAACACCTGAACAAACACCAGCTGAAGAACCAGCGGTAGAGCAAGTAAAACAGGAACCGGGTTTAACTGCTGAAGAGATTGCTAAGTTAAATTCTGAATTAGCGATCGGTACTGAGCAAAAAGAAGAACCGACTGTTGAATCTGACCAATCAAATTTACAGCCGATTGTTCCTGTTCCTAATGCTGAAAACACAACAGAACCAACTCCGGAAAATATATACCAAGTTAAGTATATACCGATGTCTATGGCATCTGAGCCAATTGCTTTAGTGGCTAAAAACCAGATTAAAGCGATTAATCAGGCAAATGCTCAATTGACTACACACATCCAAAATGTATTAGGTTTTGGGGGTATCAATTTCCAAGCTGAAGTCGATAATGGTAACTACCCTACTCTTGTTGATGCCTATGTCGCTAAGAAATTGCAATATGACAATTTTGATGCACTAAAGTCCGCTTTTGCATGTGAACAGGTCGATGCGGTTGCCCATATCATTTTACGTTTTGACCAAAACTTACCTGTGCTTATTGGCGACCAGACGGGTTTAGGTAAAGGTCGTATTGCAGCTGCGTGTTTACGATATAGTGCGTTAAGAGGAAAGCCCCCTGTTTTCCTTACAGATACAACGCAACTCTTGAACGACATTTGGCGTGATATTGTTGCTACAGACAGTGACAAGTTCTTTAAAGATCCGTTTATCTTTAACTCGGATGCTGTGATTAACCGCTTTGGTACTGAAGAGGTTTTATTCACTGGCCAAGATCTGCCTAAGGAAATTGAAGATATTCCAGCGCAACATGACTTGGTATTGGCAACGTATAGCCAATTTAACCGACCAAACCGGAAACGTGCGTTATTGACTCGTTTTATTAATCAAGACACTGTTTTGGTGATGGATGAAACGCACCGTGCAGCATCCTTGAAATCAGCTACAAGTCAATTTTTCTTAGATGTTATTGATCAGACCAATCTAATTAATTTCCAGTCTGCATCGGCAATTAAGAAACCTGAAAATCTTGAATTCTTCCATAAATTGTTCCCTCGATCCGTATCTCGTAATGACTTACAAAAGGTTATCGAAAATGCAGATGGTCCAATTTTGGAGTTTATTTCTGAAGGTTTGGTAGACAGCTCTGCCATGATTCGTAGAGAGCAAGATCTCTCGCACATTACCATTCAAACCTTTGTGCCAACTGAAGAGGAAATTAAGAAATTTCACAATTACTCAGATGTTCTTTCTGACATCTTGACGGACATGGTGAAATTTTCTAAAGATATTCGCCTCGATGCGCTAGAAAACATTGCCAATGATGATGATGCTGTTGCCAATTTAGACTTTCATCAGGATTCAGACGATCCGAAAAACCGTTTAAGTTTGAGTGTGATGAACTTTGGATCTCGAATGTACCAGATCCAAAAGCAATTCCTATTGGCATTGAAAACTGACTCTACAAGTGATGCTGTGATTCAGGCATTACATGAGGGTAGAAAGCCCGTGATTGGTTTGGAAAATACGGGTGAGAGTCTATTCAACATTTTGATGCAAAGTCGCATGGAAGCGATTTTAAAAGCAGATACGGCGCAAGACGTTACCGCTGATTCGCCTGAAAAAGAAAAAGCGTTTAATAACTTCAAGTCGGTATCGTCAGAAATTGAATTTCTTGAAAATGAGCTTCAAAAACTCATGATCAAAGAAAACCGTGACGCTGGCGATGAAAAAGCAGCGAAAAATATTCAAAAGGAATTGACTAAGCTTGAAGATAAGCGCGGTAGCTATCTGCAAAGTCAAATTTCTGTTTTAGATGAACTCCCACAATTCCGTGACTTGCTTGAAGTGATGTTAGATCGCATCGATGTGGTGAAAGCTGAAGATAACTACGGTAACTCGTTCGTTAAGAAGCTCAGTACGGAAGTGACATTTAATGAAAACGGCGATCCAGTGGTAAGTCCGTATAAAATCATTTTGGATCGTATCAAAGAAAAGATTCAAAAGTTCCCTGATCTACCTTTGATGCCTTTGGACGTACTACGTAACAAGGTGACAAAAGCTGGCTTCAAGATTGATGAAATCTCTGGCCGTCAGATCCACTTAACGGAAACAAGAGACGGCAAATGGAAGGTTAATAAACAAGAGAACAATACGACACAAGGTAAGATTTTGGTTCAATCAAAATTCCAATCTGGTGAAATCGATGTTGTTATTGTGACTCGCTCTGGTTGTACGGGTATTTCTCTACATGCAGCCAAAAACCCTGATCCTACAATTCCATCGGATCACTTGCGCCAACGTGAGTTGTTTTTCTTGCAAAAACCTGAGAACTCTACCGATACGATTCAGATGATCGGTCGTGTGGGTCGCCGTGGTGAAGAATCACATCCGATTATGACGACAGTAGATTCGGGTATTCCAGCAGAAACACGTATGCACTTAATGATGATGCGTAAACTGTCTACCCTATCAGCGAACGTCTCTGCCAACTCAGAAACCAAGTTTAACGAAAACGATTATCCTGACATGCTCAACTACATTGGCAACCGGGTATCGTTGGACTATTTGAAAAATAACGTGAACTTGGCGAACACACTTGATATTGATATTTCGGATGATGAAAAAGGACCATCGTATCGCACGGCGCAAAACTATCATGTGAACCAGTTGCTATCTAAACTGATTTTGATGCCGATTAGTCAGCAAGAACAGGTTTATCAAGACTTGGTTGTTGACTATAACGATAAGATCCGTGAATTAGACTTGTTGGGTCGTAACCCACTCAAGACCAACTTTTTAGACTGGAAAGCTAAAAAAGTCCGTGAGTTTGAAGTGAAGGACAACTTCTTTACCGTGACTTCAGAAACAGAAGCAGCCAAGATCAATACCTTTGATCTACCTGTGCGTTTTGAAGGTCTGCAATACATTGAACATGTTGAGCCATTACGTGCTGACAATCTAAAACTCATGTTCAAAGAAAGTGATGATTATCTGGTGCGTCAATTTAAACGTATCAATGAAAACATCAATGAAACGGTAAACGGACTACTACACTATGCCTATAACTTTGAGGCATTGATGTACCAAAAATATGAAGGCTTTGCTAAGCAAAAGTTATTTTTCAAAAGTGGGCAAATGCGTGGTGAAGTAATTCGTGATTATCGACACGAAGTATTTGATCATTTCGGTGTTGTTGAAGCCAATGTAAAACACATTGATGATATTCAATTTCGTAAACCTGATGATCACTCTGCAGATGCCTTTGAGAAAGTAGCTGAAGCGGTTTATCTAGCCAATGATCCTATTTTGACCTCTAACTTTGATCGCATGTATCGAATTGTTCAGGATCTAAAATTCTTGGCTCGTTCTATGGAAAGGAACGAAAAAGAAGGTCATTCAGCGCATGGGTTATTGTTCCTTATCTCAAAACCTAGTCTTTTTGATGATGAAGTGACGCCAGATCACAAAACAGGTGCTTTGCTACGTCTAGACCTACCGCCGTTACGTGGAGGTGCAATCACACCGAATGCGGTTAAGCTTGATTTGGTTTACCCTGGTGATAAGAAGTCGTTTAAAGTTCCACTGATCAATTACACCATGCAAAATGCCAAGCAAGACTTGGATTGGGTAGCTCCAGTGAGTGAAAAAGGACGTATTATCCTAAAACGCTTCAATCCTGAATTTTATTCTTATGCTGATGTGAATAGACGTCATGTTGAGGATCGTCAACCCTTGGTGAACTTATTTACTGAACAAAACAATTATTCCCGTTATACGCGTACCTATTTTGAAAAAGCGCCGTCTGGTGATGTCACACGACAAGCGATTACCTTAACGGGCAATATGTTCAAGGCACATAAGATTGTCAGCTCACTAGATCTACGACATTCAACCGTTATATTTACCGATGCTGATGGTATGCGTAACCGTGCGTTATTATTGCCATCAAATACACCAACTGACTTGTTTGAAAGCTCTCTTGAAAACCAAGTGACGTTTAAGCAAGTTAAAGAGATTGCGAACTTCTTTAATCAATTGCCTGTAAACATTGATTTCAACCGCAATAACTATGTGGGTACTAAGGTTAATTTCCCGTACAAGAAAGCAAGTATTGAGTTCTACTACAACGGTTCAGACTGCTTTAATGTGACGGTAAAATCTGTTGCAAAACAGTTCAATCGTTTTATGTCGAATACCAACGTATTCCATGATCCTAAAGGCGGTAAAACAGATGAATCGTTGAACATCCACTTTACTGAGCCAGGCCGTAATGAGTTTAGATTTGCGCTTGATCTCAAGGATGTTGAACGCTTTGTTGACGAGCTGGACAGTACAACCAAAATTGAAGCTGCCTTTTTGGATTTAAAATCTAAGCTTCCTGATGGTAATGGTTACTTTTTAAATGAAATTAACCGTATGCTTAATCCTGCAGAAGAGCCAGCTTATAAGGCTGAGTTACATGAGGGTAAAACCCTAGATAACGATCAAGAAATCCAGCAATTATCTTTCTAAAACCCTCCCTTAAAAGGTATATACCAGACCATACGTGAATAACAATTACGTGTGGTCTAGTTCGTATATACCATGTATCATATCTGTGACGATCACATTGACGTTTTAAAAAACAAATACAGGTATTTTATGTGCAACTCTAATCCCTTAGAGGAATCTTCTAATAACTCAGATTTAGTGGATTTTGACAGTGAATTAGACATCACAACTGGTTTTAATTCTGACTTTAAAGAAGACTTTATTTGGAATGTTGATACAGATTCTAAAAAGGACTCTTAAAATCAGAAAGGCCACCTGTCATAAGGATCAAATATGGACCAAAGCCCTAAACAAGATAATTTTGACGAGCAAACACTTGATCAACTGCAAGACGGCCAATCATTAACTTTCAATGAGGGCCTGGAACAGTGGGATGATTTAAGTTTGGACGGCGTGGAATTTCAATCCATCCAGCCTACGCCACAACAAAACAATGTTGCACAAGATCAATCGCAACAATACCAGTCTGAACCACATCCCAAAGATCCCCTATCTGAACCTCCATTAATGGAAGAACCGCCAGTCATGCAAGATGATGGGTATCAATATGATCAGCCTATGGGCGGTAACTCTGTACCTCCTGGGCACCCAGATTATGATTACGCTCCCCCTCTTGAAGATACTCGGTTGAACGATGATGAACCGATGTTTTTTGACGAAGGTGATTATGAGCGTAGTAGCTACCCGATCTACGAGAATGAACAGTCCATCATTCCTGAAAACACGTTTGATCTTTCCGCTGTCACTGTCAATGATTTAGCTGAACTTGATCCTGTTCTGATTGGTAAAGTATTTGATGCACTTGAGCAAAGAGATCCAGCCAGTCAATTAGAATTCTTTGCAGACATCGGGCTTGATCTGCAGAATGATGATGATCTTAAGTTTATTGCGGATCTGAATAAAATCCAGACTAAAAACGCACTGGACCAAGGATTAGGCAATATTGCTGAAAATAACAGTTCATTGCCAGTTGAAGACCGTGTATATACAACTGCAGACTCTAAATTATTCCTATCAGACAATGATCCTGATTTCCTCCTTTCCAAAGAAGAGAATCCATTTGAAGCCGTTCAAGTGGCTGAAAAAACCCTCTTTAACTTTGAGACAAAATCTTTTGTCACTCAGCCCTACTATGGTTTAAGCCTGAAGGGTGCAACTAAAGAAAATGCCCTCAACTTCCTGAGTAATCGTCAATTCGCGATTGAAGGCTTGATTAACCAAAACCAAGTCGTGCGTGAAGCAAAGCAGCAGATCTACAACGAAGTTACGGGTGCACCGAATACCTATTTTTCAGGTGAATTAACCGATAAAAACCAAATTAACGCATTGATGCGCCAAGTGCGTGACTTTTGCTTAATTCGTGGGATTGAAGCTGAAGAACTTGGCTTAGTGCCAAAAACTATCGTCATGGATCAATGGCGTGTGAATAGCGACCATACAGCTGCTCGACTTGAACAACTTGAGATTCACTATCTTGAATTCAATACGGACACGTTAACCAAGGAAGTAATTCAGTTATTAGAAACCCGTGAACATAGCGACCAGTTGCAAGCTGCTCTACTTTTGAAAGAACATAAAGAAAATCAGAAGACTAAAGAGACAGTAAAGGAAGATGTTGAATCAGCTGATCCGAATGCACCAAAAGGTACACCAAAGAGCACATTAAACATTGCTGGTGGTCCACAAGACAAAGCAAGTTTGGCTGCAAGTAGCGTTGCCTCTAAAAGCTTTAAGGATATGCGAAATGAGGAAGGTAACGAACGTCCTCCTTTAGCGCGTGAAAATAGCCACGGCCATCCACGCACGGTCGCTGATGAACTCGCTGCGCTCAGTGCAAAAATGATTGCAGTCATGATTGAACTGGTTAAGAAAACAATCAAGTTGATCATTGCAGCGATTATGGCCATGTTCAACAAGAACAAAAGCCTTGATAACCTGAAAAATATTTGGGATAAACCAATCAATCCTGATGTTACCGTTAAAAGTAACCATCCAGACGCACAACAACCCGAACAGCTTGCCAATACAGCCGATAAATCAAAATTGACTGAACCTGGTAAGAATGCCGATATTTTAAAACCGATCTCAAAAGAGCAAATGTTGCCTCTTTTAAACGATCCATATACCACTCAACTGAATAAAGACCGTGACGGCGTTACCTTAGAAGAATTCGATCTAAATGTCGCTAAAGTCTATGCCATTGACGGTGAACAATACATCGTGATTGATGTAGTCGGTAAGGATTCTGTCGAAGGTGTTGAATCCTCTACCCCATTTATCAAACTGGTTAAGGAAGCAGATTTACCGCCTCAAGTGGAAGGTAGCGATGCACCTACCCCGATTACGCCGTTCTATTTAGAAACGATTGAAGACAAAGTAACGTTTCTCTCAATTGAAGAACTGCACGAAGGCATTAAGTCTGAAAAGATCCATGAGTTTGAAGGTCGCTTTTTTGAACCCATTTGTTCTCAGTATTTAGAACAAGCACGTATGTTCCTTGGTGCCGAATATCCATTAGGGCAAGATCCAGAACAAATGACTGAAGAAGCCAAAGCTTCATACAAAGATCAGTTTATTCAACGTGCCTATCAATCAGGTCAAATGATTTCGGATCAAGTAAAGAAAGCCAAATCTAAACTTTCAAACCTTTTGGGTAAGTTTAAAGGCAATACTGCAGAACAGTCGGCAACTCAATCAGCACCGCAAAGCCAAGACCAAAACAATGACGGTAAACCAATGAACCCTTATGACAGTATTTATGTTGATCATGATTCTGACTTAGAAGCATTCTTTAAAGACCGTCACAACAATGTTTCTAATGCTGAAATTGAACAGTTTGTCGGTATGGTTTATGAAGATGAAACAACCCAAACCAATATGGTTGTTTTGGATATAGCTTCCGATAATCTGGATAAACGTGCGATCGTTGTGCCTCTTTCGGTGATTGAAGATCTCGAAAATATCACTGAAAAAGATGTGCTTTATCTTAAAGACATCGTGAATGAATCCTCTACCGTTCCACTGTATGAGCTGGAGTCTGTCGAGCCGATAGACGAGTTAAATGCGCTTGGTAAATTTTCAAGCGAATACTTAGACAAGCTCAAAGCCGATACCATCAACAATACTGCAGAACAGACTAATACTTACGCCAGATCTGCCGAACGTGAACTTGAACTTTCAAAAATGATTTTGGAAGGCAAGCTCAGTGTTGTAGGTGCTATGGTGAAAACGGATTACGGTCAATTCGTGGTACTGACTTCAGATTCGGAAGGTCATAAATCAATTGCACCCGAATACAACGCCGTGGCCATTACCAACCTTGATCGTCAAATTACCACGGAAGATATTATTAATGCCGGTATTACAACGATACCGCGTAAAGATATTTTAGAGTGGAATACTGTCACGGCGCTCAATGAAGAATCTGCCAATCAGGTGACTTATTTAGATCCTGAAGTTTACCAAGCAGTAAGTAATGCAATTCATCAAAATCGCGAAAAAGAATTGATTCAAACCTTGAGTACGTTACAACCCTCTGCAGCACTCAATAGCATCGGTTCAAAAATCATTACGCAAGATGGCAATACATATATTGGTCTATGCGCCAAAGATGATGGCAAATCAGGCGAGTACTACGCCGTAAAAGCTCCAGATAATCAACTCTCCCCGATTGGTGCAAGCTATATCAATGATGTTGGTGTTGAAGTCATTAGCCGTAGCCAAATTGCTGAATTTCAGAATGCGGAAAATAATCAGCAACAACTAATCAGCCATGATGTGTTTGTTACATTGCTAAATGCAGTCAATAACAGCAATGAACAAGAAGTACTTCACCTCTTCTCTAACTTGGACCAGGTGAAACAACAAATTAAAGATTCGTTATTCAGCGAAAAGGAAAGTGAAAAAGTGATTGAACAAAATCAATTTATTGAACAACTGAAAAACAATAACCTTGTGAAAGCCGATCACATTAACGCGCTTAATCAAATTGCTGATCAGATTCAAAATACGCAACTGAAAAATGTTGTTAAAGGTATGGCCTCAACCGTTGTTGCGCCTGAAAACTCTCAAAACGAGATGTATGTTCAAAGCTTTCTACATCTCAACCAACGCCTAGACACGTTACAACAAGATTTAAAGCTTCAAGCAGCATCAAATCTTATGAATGCTGAATATAAGCAACTTTTTGAATGTATGGATGATCATCTAGTACTACCTACTGCGTATGGTGATGCCAAGTTTGTAAACCTTAATAGTGTTGAGCCTCGTATTGTTGAATTTAGAAACTCGGCTGAAACAGGTCAAATCTTTGACAGCTTCAACGCCGTGATTGCTGAAACAGGAAACGTGGAAATTGCGCTTCAGCACTTAAAGCAAGAGATCTTAACCGATCACTATATCGCTGCGATTCATGAAGATGTGAAGTTACACCGTCTAGAACAGCAAGACATGGACAAAATCAAAGAAGTGAATCAGATCCTTGAGGCTGATTTTGATAAAACTGGCCTACGCTTAGAAGCGCTCCAAGATGGTTTGAATCTCAATACTAAAAACTACTTAGACCAAGTAAAGCTTGAGAAAAACACGACATCTCAATTTTTGAGTGACCTTGATAAGCATATAGATTTAGAAGTCGCACGTAGAAACGATCATGACAATGATCAAACATTGGGGCGTTAATCATGGATCTCTATAAAAACGTATCTGGCGACATCGATGCGATGATTACTTTTGATAAAATCTTAGGTGGTTTTGGTCAAAATACAGTGAATACCACGCGTGAGCGTGTTCAAATCAACTCTAAGCATGAAAAGGTAGAGCGTGAGATTGAAGGTGCCAGTCCGTACCTTAAAAGCGATTATGAGCTATTTGTCGAGCATCACAATATGTTGATGCAAGAGTATCGGGCAACTCAGCTACATTTACGCAATATCTTAGAAAAGAAAAATGAGGTTAAAAGCATTCAAAAGCTTGCGGATCTCTGCGAACGGCACCAGTGCTCCAACATCGCTCAATTATTCGTTGAAAAAAATGAAGATGAATATGTATTGCAATGCTTTCAAGACTTTCAGCAAGACTTAGAAAACAATAATGCTCTCCGAAAAGACTTTAATCACTTTTCAGACTCGTTTGAAGCCTACCGATACAATATGGAGATCTGTAATAAGCTTTCTGGTATCGATCAGCCGTTTACCCTTGAACGTCCGAATGACAGACAGTTGAATTTCGTTATCCATAGTCATGAAAACATCAATAAAACATTGTTGGACTATCAGACGAAGATCATTGAGCAACAAACAACTGTGGACCAGCTCAAGCAAGATGCTTCCTATACTGCCCTATTTCCGATCGCAACCAATGATAAGAACATGTTCTCAATTGCAGCGACCGAAGTTTATGTAGAACAGTCACCGAAATATCAAGACTATCTTAAGGTCATTAAAAATGAGCTTAAGAACATAAACGAAACGGGTAAAAATGCGTTTAGTCAGCATTACAAAGATACTATTACGCAAAGCAATCTTGAAAACGTTAAAACTAAAGAAAGCGCTTCAACTTATAGCAATGGGTTTTAATTAATTTTAAATAAAAACATTTAGGGTGTTTTAAGATAGAATCTAAATACCCTTTAATGGAGTTAAACATGATTCAAACTAAAATCACTGAACCGACAAGAACGCCGTTTAATCCTCATGGTTTTGCAGATGCAACGCCTTTACATGCGTTTTACTTGGAATTATTAGAAAAGGGATTAATCAATAAAGTTCTTGAAGAAGGTAATTTGGAATTTGAAAACCAAAATTTGTTCATGACGATCGATTGGGAATCAATAGACGTTCAAATGGATGCTTATACGTTTGATGTGAAATTAGATATTGTATGTGGCGTCATACTTGATGAACAAAAGGTCACGAATAGCATTCAAGTGTTTATTAATGAGCAAACTTTGTTTATAGCTTCAGCTAAAACCTTTAACCCTAAATCTGGTCTAACGCAAAGTCTTAACTTTGATATTCCTTTACGTGTTTTAAGTCAAATGGGCTATTACGCCCTACCTCTCAAAGAGGACTAAATCGTGGGAATGAGCATAGAAAGCCAAAACATAGCATTGTCTCAAGAGCCTACAACCTTTGTACCAGAAGCTTTTGTACACTCTATTAACTACTTTTGTCAGACCTTAGAGAACACTTTTCATTTTGATAAGCGTTCACTCAATTTCTTTGAATCAGGTACACCAAAAGAATACGGCTTGTATCTTACTGAACAGCATTGCCTTGTTTTTTTGAATGCTTGCAGTAGTGGCTATCTTGGCGAAACACGCAAAGTTACCAGCTTCACCGCTTTTGTGCTTTTAAATCAAAAAAATAATGAATCTGAAATGCTCGACATCACGTTAAACGATCCAAAACGTGTAGAGGAACATTTCAAAACTGCGTCTAAAGATCAGATCAATATTTACTTAAAGAACGTGCATGAATTAAGTAATTTTCTGAAAAATAAGTACTCGGATTCAGGTTTTTTAAAAGATATTGTGACTGAGGAAGGTTTTTCTAAAACCCTAAAGCCATTGGTTTTACAGGAATGCTTAAAAGAGGAAGTAGAGCTAATTAATACTTTAATGTGTTTGGTTAGTACTCAGTTTATATATATTACGACAGCTATTATTTTTAAGCGTCCTATTTTAAAAGAATTCATAAAACTATGTTTAACCAATGAGAAGTATATACTACAATATGGTGAAGAATGGTATTATGATTCTATATATAAGTTCGCTAAAAGGATATATGAGTTAAAACACCTTATAGCTACCTTATATTTAAGTAGTGAAGCTGTAGTAAAAGATGTTGTAGTGCTTTGCGAACTTGCTTCTAAAAAACATTAATCATAACTCTTTTAAAGGGCTAGATATGCGTAACAATCACAAGAAAGCTAAAAGGCTACAACAAATTCGGGGCAATGTTTTAAGGACTAACCCTAATCTACAAAATGTTAAGCCAGCTTTTAAAACTAAAAGTGCTTTAAGCATTTTTGTTGCTACCGTTATTGGGTGTTCAAGTGCTATTGCAGTTCAACAAAGTTCCGTTGCTTCTGTTACCAGTAATACTCAAAACATGGGTAACTTAAACATCGCAACATCATCGACCATTGCAAGTAGCTCTGGTGGTGATACGCCTTTGTCGAATTCAAATAGCGGATATTATTCGTCTACCAGTTCTAATTCGTCATTCAACTCTACTGCTGCTGAAAACAACTTCATGGCGGTTAAAAAAGGTGAACAAGCAGCTGCTCAAAACATTCAAACCAATATTGAATCATGTGCAACTGATGGGATCGGTAAAGTCGTTAAAGACAACTTAGATCTACAAATGACGGTTTGGGGTCGTCCAATCGATATTAACAAAATGTTCAGTCCAGCTAGTCAAGGTGGCTGTTTTGCTGACATCGGTAAAATCATTGACCTTTCTGTGACTATTCCATCACTTGATACAATCATCAATGCAGCGCAACAAATGGTTGTCGATTACGCGACTAAAAAAGCGTGTGACGCAATGAAAACTGCAAGTACTGAACTTGTTGGCCCATTGAATGATGTTATAGGTGAAATCAACAAAGCGGGTCAATACACTGATGTATCGGGTGCGCTTGGTACTGCTGTGAATGGTCAACTTGGTAAACTTGATCCTGGTCTAGTTATGCCTAGCGGTGCTTTTGAGGGTGGAGATACTTATACAATCAATGGTAGTAGATCGACTGGTACAGTTTCTTATTCAACTGATCAAAAAGCCAGTACTAGCACACCGTCTAACGCAAAAACTTCAAGTTCAGAATCTACTTCTGTCACCCAATCAATTAAAGACTTTTTCTCTTAAGTTGGGGGTGGTATGAAAAATAGAAATAATCTGCGTAAAAGAAGAATTACTGTTAATCAGTTTTCACCTGTTAAAGCAATTGCGGTGGGTACTTTAACGGTTGGTCTATTATCCGTACCACTTTTTACCAATGCTTTTAGTCTTGGCACTATCCTTTCTGAGCTTGCAATACAAGCTCAGCAATTGATGGTACGTTCTGCTGTGCGTGTATCTACTCAACAAACAGCGGTCAGTGCAAATCAAATTGTTGATAACCAAACGCGTGATTCAGAAATGATCGTTGCTGGTATTCAAAGTGTCGATAAAAATATTGAGATCAAAAAAGCGATTTTAAATTCTGGTACGAATGCTGCCCTCCCTGATTCAGCTTTTTGTACGGCTCTTGAAGAACGTGAACAAACCGATCTCAATAGAAACTTAAAAGACTTTAACGTTTTTAAATACATGCAAGACGTTTCAGGGAAACTTTTCTCAAATTCAACAGATGAAGCAACCTCACCATATGCGTTTCACTTGGCGACCTCGTGTGGCGTAGAAGAAGCAAAAATGGGTGTCTGTAATTTGATTCCAAATGGTCTGCAGTATGGCGACATTGATACTGCTTTTGTTTTTTCTCGTTCTCGACTTTCTGAACAGCAAGCGACTGTTGCATTGAACTACTCGTCAATTGCATCTAACAACGTTGTTCCAGTCGGATTGATGGAATGCTCTTCTTCAACTTGCGTTGATTTTCAAAATAAATACATGGCTGGAAGTACTCTTTCATCACTGGCTAACTATTCGGTGGCTAATAATGTGATGCAACGCACTACACCAAACTCCAATGCTTCAGCCAAATTCTTTGAGTAATGACTATGAGAAAGCGTAAAAATACTTTAAGACAGCCTAAAGGAAAATCAAAGTTTGTACCTGTCATTTTAGGTGCAACTTTGGTGATTAGTAGTCCTGTTTTTGCTGAATGGGCTACGGTTGGTTTGGGTACGATTATGAGCGAGATGTCTTCTCAGATTCCTAAGCATGCAAGCAACCAAGCAAATGATATTCAAAAAGTATCTCAAAGTACCCGTAGAAAGTTAGATGATTCGACTGAAAACATCGTTGCAGCGCTTAAAGTTGCGGTGAAGCAAAAGGCGCAAGCTGCTAACCAAATTACCGATGCGACAACTAAAAACACCCAAACTATTGCCTCTGGTATTCAAGCGCTTTTACAGTCAGATACCATGAAAAAAGCACAATTTGCTTATGGTGCCAATACTGGTCAAGGCTTTAAGTCTTGTGAGGTTTTGGCTGAAAATACAAATATGTCGAGTGCATCTGGTCAAGTGATTGATCAAGCAGCTGATATGGCGACTCAAACTTCTCAAGTCGGCGGTAAATTAGTTGGCTCTCAACAGGAAGTGATTAATCAACGCCTAAACGTGCATAAAGCTGAATTCTGTACGGTTGCTGAAGCACAAGCTGGTCAATGTACGTTGTCTAAATTACCGGGTGGCGATACCAATGCTTCCCTACTGTTTAAGTCTGTTGCACCTGGCTCAAAAGAAGCTCTAGCAAGACATTACGTGCGTGAAAACATTTTAGGTACACCAGATAAATCATTGTCTACTGCAACGGCACGTACTCCAGCTGGTCGAGATTATTTGCAAGCGACCAACCAAAAAACAGCTTTACTTGCTATGCCAGCGTATAGCTTGGCGGTTATTGACGCGCAAAATACAAAATCATTCAAAGATATTGACGGCAAAATGGTGTCTGCCAACGATTTGATCGACCAAACAATCGCACGTTACTACGGCGGTCCTGAAGCTAAAAAATGGCAAATGGCGATGGCGATGCAAGATCCACGCGGTCTACTTAAAGAAGCCAATATCATTAACGGCGTTTCTGTTTATTTAGATCTTCAAACTTACAAGCAAAGTTTGCGTGAAGAAGGTTTATTGTCTGCATTACTTTTAGCGAAATCTCAGCCGATAAAAGATGATGTGAAAACGAAATACGGCCAGTCAGTGAAAGTTAAGCTTTCACAAACTATGCCTCAATTTTAAGGAGACTAAATAATGCGTACTCCGAAAAGAACATCACGTAAAGTTATGAAAGCGCCACAAGCGCACGGCTCTCGTTCAAAAATTAGTGCACTCGGTTTAACCCTCGCCCTCATTAGTGGTTCTGCATCTGCTTATTACTGTGCTTCCGTGGGCAACCCGATGGCAGTAAATACCTTGAATATGCTTCTTCAACAGGCTGATGCGGTGGAAAGCGCTGCGTTACGTGCGTTGGACTCAAACTTATCTTTGGGCATTAAAAAGCAACAAGATGATGTGACGACAGCGATTAAGATCCTGACGAAACAAGAGGCTGTATCTGCTCAAGGTATTTCAGATAACGCACATAAAAACGCACAAAGTCTTGTAACGGCGTACCAAGCTGTTAAACAAAGTGAGCAAATGAAAAAAGCTCAATTTGAGTTTGGTGCACATGGCCAAGCATTTAAAGCGTGTGAAGTTTTAAGCGATCGTGAACAAGCTCAACAAGACAATAAATCTGCTGATAGTTCAATTTTAAATAAAGTTGGCTCTGAAGTGATTGCTGCGCCTGGTGTCTACATGAACCCTCACAAAGCACAAGAAGCTATGTTACAAGCTCATAATGAGTTTTGTACCACTTCTCAGGCTGCGTCTGGACTATGTGGTGCTGCTGGTGAAAATGCTAGTCTAAGTTTACAAGCTTCAACTTTATTCACGACTGCAGCGCCAGACACGGCGATGGCTCGTGCTCAAAATGCATTGATCAACAACATGGTTGGTCTACCTGATGCCCCAATTGACGGAAAAATTGCGAAAACATCTGCTGGTCAAGATTATGTGATGGCTAAACTGGCGAAAGATGCTTTAACTTCTCCAGCAATTACCTCTTTGAAAGCAATTCAAGCGCAATACTCCCCTGTTGCTGGTGGTGGTACCAATAGTCATGATTCAAGTACCAAACTTGCACCGATGCAACACTTGGAAAAAAGTGTCGCTCGTTATTTAGGTTCAGGGCAAGATTACAAAGACTTTGCTAAATCACAAGCGATTAAAGATGAACGTGGTTTGATGGTCGATGGTTTAATTCAAGGTACTGAACGCTTGAACTTGCAATATCAACAATACAAGTCAAATGAACGTAAAGAAGCGGTATTGGCTGCGCTAGTTTCTGCTGAAAGCAAATTATCTGACGGCTCAATTGAAGTGACAGATCGTTCTAAGTCTACGGGTAACATTCGTAGGATTGCACTTTCACAAGCAATGGCAAGTAAATAGCCTGATTTTTTCATTATCAGACTGATAATGAAAAAAACTTAAAAAAAGGGATGGTTTTAAGCCATCCCTTTTTTTTGTTTAAAACCCTTTTAGATAGTTTCTTTATATAAATTCTCTTATAATCTTTAGTATATACCGTTCAAAAGTAACCGATGGTGCTTTGATATTTTAATTAAAAGATGCTTATACATATTGCCATGGAGTTTATATGTCAACTAAAAAGAAATGGTTGGATCTGAGTAGCTTTGGCGCTCAACTTGTAGTAACCCCTAAAACTGATTTAAGAAACCAAGCAGCCATTATTAAGATTAAAGATGTTGAGCTTTTAGAGAAAAAGTTGAACACATCCTTAAACAGCTTCTTAACAGGTTTAAAACAGACTGGAAAGTTTGTTTATATCACCAATGAGCAAAATAACGACCTTAGTTTTATGTATAAGAGTTCGCAAGATAGTCTCTCTCTTGCTGACATAAAATCTGTTTTTCCTTACGACTCTAAAAATGACCTCATTGAAATGGATATGTCAGATATATATCTGCAAAACCCAATGAGTAGTGCTGAAAAAAACCAGTGGCAATCCCTATTTGAACTCAATAATCAAAAGTCCGTTGTGCTTTACCAAGCAAAACAGCAAAAACCGTTTGCCCCAAATACAACCATTATGGGTGCGGTTAAACAATTCAATAAAGCAGATTTAGGCTGGAATAAGCTACCGACATTACTGCAGTCAGTAGATCCATTGCCGTTGGCTGATTTAGACAATTACGGGTACCAAGCAGATAAAACACTGACTCGTTATTATGTTGATAAAGAAGCAGCGCTAAATGCTGGACTCATAGAAGATACGATAGAGCCTATTGAACTAAGCAAACAGCTAGTGATTTCGGTTAATTCAGGCGGTGAAGTACTTGCCCTAAAAGATATTACGCAAATCCCTGAGCTGACCAATTATAAAATATCTTCACATCCAGCATGGCCAGCGTATAACAGCTTACCGAAGCAATTTATTGATATTCGAGAGCTGAATAAGGGGCTGAATACGAGCATTGATCCAATTGTGAATGCGCTCAGATCGGATGATCATGCCGTTAATCACCAAGGATTGATCAAGCTTCAAACCTTAGTCACGAAAATCAATGACTGTTTGTATTCATACGAAGAAAACAGCATTCCGTCAGCATTGGCACCATTTGGTATAGAAACAACTGCGTTACAGCTGGTGGACAATGATTGGAAAGTTTGGGAATACAACAACCAAACTTTAGATGTAGAAGAATTCGACCTTGCCGATAAGATTAAGGACCTGATTCAAAGCGTTCAAAATAATATTAATAATTTAAGAACATTTGATCCCTACTCTATTGGTGATAGCAGTTTTGATCGTGAATTAATTTCTGAAAGTTTGGATGACATCGGTACAAGTTTAGAAAGCTTGGATCTCAATCAAATTAAGCAAACCATACCGCCTGAACCTAAGGTTCCAGTAAAACGTTTGTTCAATCGAATTGATCACTTTTTTAGACACACCAAGTTTAAGCCGAACATTCCAGAACCAGTCATTAAGGACTCTTTGACTAAACTCGCTTTAATGCGAAAAATTAAGCAAGAATACCTACAAAAAATTGCAAAGCTCAAAGAAGAACGTCAAGCCATTGTTGAAGCGAAAGCAACACATACCATCAGTGAGCGTATTGAAAAAGCGGTTGCGATTCAAGTCGCTGTTGCTACTGAAAATGCGTATGTTTTGGATCAGCAAGCCTATGACGATCAAGCTTATGAAATGGAATTGGCATTAAGTCAGTTAAACATTGCTTCTACGCGTCTGAACAATCTTTATGATAGTTTTTTTGATTCAGTGATAGACCGTGAAGAATACGGCACGGATCTTGATAACTTCCTACAAAGCGTTGTCACCGATGATGAATTGCAAGATGAAATGCAACGTCTATTGGATGAAGCGAACGAGTTTGAAGCTACTCACACCTCAAATGACATTGACATTTATCATTTCAACGTTGATCTAGGTGAAGAACCGAACGGGCTTTGGAATGAAGCTGTTAACCAGTTTGATGTGGTTCATTATTATGATGAACAAGATCAAGAGTTATCTGCAGTCGAAAAGTTTGAATATTCTATTTTGGGATATTCACCATCTCAAGAATCTGCAATGCCAGATTTTAACGATATGGTGTTCTCGAATGCTGTATCAGTGCTGGATAACAGTATTGAGGACATGATTGCGACCAGTGCTGAAAATGTAGGTAAAAACTACTTTTCATTTCATCAGCAAATGCCTCGTATTCTTCAACAACTGCATAGTATTAATAGCCAATTTACGGCGCTTGGTGATGGTGATGCCCATAGCATTGCATCACAATATTTATCAGATGAAAGCTTAGAGCGATTCTATAACCTGTTAGAACAGGACGGTAACTACAAGGGTTTTAATAAGCGCATCGATGTGGCTCATGTGCTTTCTGAGCTGAGTAGCAATATTGGCAACAATCCTGACTCCCCTATCCTTAACCGATTACCTGATATTAGGTCGCAACTCAATCATGCGATAAATGAGGAATTACGTGTACGCACGAATCCTGGTAATGCACTGGCCAACGCGATTGTTTTTGCTGCGACCAATGAAGTTTTGTCTTTAAAAGAAACACTCGAAAAAGATGAAATCTATGTGGTAGACAGCTTTCAAAACTATCTGCCTAAGGTGATACATAAAGACCACTTCAACTCAAATACACAAGAACAGCTTTTTGCCTTAAATAAAAAGGTCGCGGTAAGTATGGCGTATAAGCGCTATCTACAAGACTTTTATCAAAATGCCGTGGGTGAAGAGTCTAAATCTGAGGCGGTTATTGCCATTATTAATAATGAGCACAAGCATATTTTGACGGCACTAGGTTATCTAACACCGACCTACAATGAAGTCACGGCACCAAAAGACTCGAAAATTGAAAATGTCGTCACGTTGACTGAAGAAGCGGTAAAAACCTACCTAGCTGAAGGTAACGCTTTGATGGTTGAGCCTGAAGTTAGCGCACGTTCTTTGGCGGTGTATAGCAGTACGATAGCATCTGATCAGAACTTCATTCGCTTACTACCGATGGATCTAGGTCAAAAGGTTAGTTCATTACAAAAGCAAAAAACCATTATGATTAATGGTGCTTCTTCGTTTGAACATATCCTGAGCTCTAATCCGATCAGCGAAAACAAGCTGACCTATGATGACCTTAAGAATGTAATTCTTAATCGTATTTTGACCAAGGAAGCGGTACCGAAATATGAAAAAGGCTTAAAGCTTGATATTGAAGTTAAGAATGTCTATGAGCATGCATCAAGTTTCTTGCCACTTGAAAAGACCGATGTTAACAGTGAAAATGACTTTGGCAATCTCTTTAAACATGGGCTTGTGCTTGAAGCATTACAATCGACTCCAGACTCACTCAAGAATGGATTTAACCTCAACCGTGATTTAATCAATTCTGCCCTACTGCAGTCATTTGAAAATCGTTCTATTGAAGAATGGACGGCACTAAAAAATAAATCCCTCGAGACAAAAACGGGATCTCTTTTAAGCATTATCACCAATCCTGAACGCATTAAAGAGTTTGAGTTTCCTGAGATAAATATTTATCTCACGGTTTCACCAGCTGATGAACAAAAGCACGGTGCGATTAACTTATATTTCAGCGGTGAACAGATTCCGTCTACCGATCGCTTAATCGTTAAATCAAGTCTGAATGACTTAGCTGCAGACGATAAGGCGCTGTTTAAAGCTTTGACGCTTAGCAATGATTCAGTTTTAAGTACGCAAGAGCAAATGCAGTACTTGATCGACTCATTAGAAAAACGCTATCAGATCTTCCAGTCGATCGAAAACCTACACCTTAAAGAAAAGGTATTGTTTAACCCTGAGTTGGACGATTACAAGGCATTAACTTTACGTGATGCCGATAATCAATACATCGATCCAACGGCGAAACAAGATCTAATCGATTTTGTGAAAAGCAATGATGTGATGACCAATGTTGATTTGATGAACGTCTTTACCGACTACATCAATCAAAAAGAAATGGATCAAGCGTTTGAAAACGGCTCCAAAATTATTGTGGCCAATGACGGTGCTGATTTAGTGATTTCTGTCATTGATAAAGACACACCAGTTTTACAGCATGATCAATTACGGGTTTTTGATAATGTTGAGCAGTTTGCTAAATTCAACGAGCGTGGTGGATTGTTTAAAGACTTCCAGTTAAACGGGATAAAAGCGCATCTTGTGGACCAAGTATTAAATGATCTTGGGTTACGTGAAAACATACTGCAGACAATCAAGGTGCCATTATCACCAAGTTTTGAAAATATTGATGTTAAAGGCCTTAATGAGATTGTGGCTGTTAATATTTCAACATTGGTCAATAAAATTGATTTTGCCTTTGGTGAAAAGCTACTTGAATCTAAAGACCGGTTCGATCTCGCGATTAAAGTTGCCGATGATCAAGCTCCGTTAAAACTGGCCATTGTGAATAATGCCGAACATCAGCAATTTGTTGATCAAGGCTATAAAATTCTTCCTACGCCAAAGCACCCGAACTCTAAGAACTTCTTAATTACTGATTTTGCAAAATCATTCAAAAAAGCAGAATTATTTAAGTCTCGCGATCAAGTATATAAACCTGAACATATGGTTCAAAGCGCACCTGTTGTAGAAGTTGCCCAAGAACCATTGGTTGAAGAACCGACCGTAACTGAGCCTGAAGTTCAAAAGCCTACTGAACCAGAAGTACAGGAAACAACGGTAGAAGTTGTAGAGCCGACTGAGCCAGTTGCTCCAGAACAAACATCACTGTTTGAGTCTGAGGGTAAGCCTGAAGCTGAAGCACCAAAAGAGCCAAAAACAACCAAACCGAAAGCCACTGAGCCACGTTCTGAAGTTGGACTTATTGAAGATACGGGTATGAAAATGCCTGGTGCGAAAAAGGATCTGTATGGTCCACGTTTATCGCTCAGTCAGATTCAAGATATGTCGCTTTTGCAAGTCAAAAACCTAATTACGCGTGACAAAATTTGGAAAAAGGAATCGGTTTTACAAGCAAAAGAAGCTGGTCGAGATATTTACATTCACTTGCTGACTGACGCTGTACGTAAGATGACGAATGATCAGCCACGTTATCCGCTTGAAAATGCCACTGAAGAACAGTTTAAAAAAGTAGGTGCTGGATACTATGACGCTGTTTTAAGTATGCGTGATGCATTAATGGAAGCAAAAACAGTTCGTGAATTTATTCCTAATGCATGTGATTTATACGTTCGTTTGAATGAAGACAAAGATCTGTTCACGGCGTTTAAATCATTAGATCGGTCATTATTTTCATTGGTAGAAAGCTATGCTGAATATGCTGCCACTGACATGATTATTAGTTCTGAATTGGCGAAAACCGATAGTAGTGAAGCACGTAAAACGCTCACTGAAGCACTTCATCATTTAAGGAAAGAGTTACCGCCAGTTAAAGGCACCTACTCTATCTATAAAAAAATACGTAGTGCGATTGATGCCAAACCGTTCCAAGACAAAGTAAAAGCGACTGTTACTTTTAGAAGTGGCAACATTATAGATTCGAGTACGCTATTTAGCAGATCTGATGCTGGTCTATCTGAACAGGTCATGGATCTGTTAACTGCTAAAAAAACCAAAGACGCAACTGCAGAGAATGATGATACTCAAGAAGTCTCGTTATCTGAAAAGAATGTATCGCACATTGTAGATGACACGGCGAGTACCTTAGATGCCCTATTCAAAGAGTATGCTAAGCCTCGTACTATGCGTAAGGCATTCAAGCTCAGTGATGTGGTTGTGACGGAAAACATTGCTTCACGTAATGGCCAAGATGTTACAGCACATACCTTGCAAGCGACCTTTGGATTTAAAGCCGTAGAGTTTGGCGAGTACTTGAACCAGAGCGACCGTCAAATCGCGTTAAATAACGCATATGACGGTTGTTTCGCTCTTGCTAAGGCACTTGATATAGATCCGAAATTTGTTGGCTTTAACGGTATGTTGGGTGTTGCTTTTGGTTCGCGTGGACGTTCCGCTGCGATGGCACATTATGAGCCATCTAACCGTGTGATTAACTTAACCAAGAATTCAGGTTTTGGCTCGTTTGGTCATGAATTTTTCCATGCCTATGACCATCTCATTTTTAGTGCGATGACACGCAATCAACCAAAAATGATGATGGAAAACGTACAGCCTTATCTAACTCGTTTTGCAGAATTGAATAACATTAAGTCTGAGAAGTATGCCAACATTAACCAAGATTTGTTGCAAGCTGCAGCCAAAGTAAATCAAGCGATGTATTACTTGCCAATGAAAAAGGATGACTCGATAGAAGTACTTCGCACGAATCTTGAGAATCAAGTCAAGTTTTATGAAACCAGCATCAAAACGATTTTGGATAAAACATTGGTAGATCAACCTGACATTGTTGATTTGTTTACGCCAGATAGAGACAGCATAAAAGAGAAAATTAATACGTTTATTGCGGAACGTGGCAAGTTGCATACTGAACTATCTTCATTGATTAACTTCGCTAATCGTCATGAAGATCCTGAACTTTTCCAAAAGGACGCCATACAACATAGACGTTATATGCACGTTGCCCAAGGCTTGCATAAGTTCTTGTCTGAAAATGAGTATCCAATCCCACGGACTGAGCTCAACAAATATATCTCGCAATCTCGTTCTGAAATTGATCATGATCGTGTCTTTGCAGCGCAAGTACTTGGTGCAGCGAACAGTACAGTCTTTAGATCAGTTGTATTCCGTGATTATCGACAAATGTTGCGTAGTCAGTTTGCGATATGTGCACTCGACTTCATCAAAGAAAACAGCCCTAAACCATTGTCAGATGAACACTTAAAGTTAATTTCTTTAAGCTTACAGACGAACGATCGCTTAACATCAACTAATCAATCTCAGCTAAAAACTGATTTCTACAAAAATGCGATGGTATTAGAGGGCTTAACAAGTGCTAAGAAGCCGTATTGGACGACCGCACATGAAATGTTTGCCCGTAGTGGTGAGCAGTACTTACAAGTGACCTTAGCAGAAATGAACTTGCGTAATGATTGGCTTGTTTACCCATGTCCTGAAGGTGGTTCATCTTCTGTAACTCAACCGCATGGTATAGAAAAAGATGCAATCATGAAGGAGATTCGCGAATTTACGGTGAAAGGCCTGGACTATATTCAGGAAAATATTGCTGAACTGCGTTTTGCTGATCATCAGCAGTATGTCAGAAATGCAATGCACTTCTTCCAACCGGGTACAGATCAACATGAGAACCTAGTTAAATGGAATGAAGTCATTAATGAGATGTCACAAGCTGAATACGATGAATATTGGACTAAGCTCATGACCAACATTGAAGTACAAGCAGATCCAGAATTAAGCAAACAAAAGAATAGCGATCCTGAATTGGCACTATAAGCAATTTTGAGATCTTGGATGCTATCCCCTGTGGGTGGCATCTTTTTTTTATTTAAATCTTATAAATGGAATCAGGAGGCACTATGGCAATAGCAATTCCAAAGCAATTTGCTGGTTTTGGTCTAGCAGTTGCAATTATATCTGTGGCTAATCATTTCGGATTGGTCGATCTCTTTGCTCAAAGTGCTACACGGGCAATATCGAAACAAGCTCAATCAGTAGAGTCAGCCAATCCAGGCCAACCGAATGAACCTGAAAACGGTCTACAAATGGCAAAAGACTATGCTGAACATCAAAAAATGGTAGCCAATAGTGCAGCCATGCCATTTAAAAAAGAAGTGATTAATGTTTCCAGTATGGAAAACACACAACATTTTGGTCCTGTTTCAATGGAATCTCAAAATGTTGATACTGTGTTTATCATTCGAGATAAGGCCACTAAAAGGTTACGAGCCGTTGTTCAGGTACCCAAAAAGCAAACTGTCAATATATCTCTTCCAATTGGTCAATACACCATTCAATATGCCCAAAACAATTATATTAAGGATGCTCCATGGCAAGGATTAAATAAGTTTTGGGGATACGGCACTACCTTTTTAGAAAGTAACCTTGAGCATAATGTTACCTTGGTCCAATATCCGAATAATAGTGGCTACTTTATTCGTGGTACTGGAATTATTGTAGGTGTAGAAGATGGCACCCAACCAGACGAACTCGCTAAAAACGAATTTGTTAAAATGTAACCATCAGCTTTAAGCAAGATGTCACCTATACGGTGGCATTTTTATTTATAAAAAAAGAAAGAATAGTGCACGGTTTTAGATGGTTTTATTAAAAATGATAGGTATTTAAACAGTGCTATTTACTCGGTATATACTATTTTAAAGAATAACGCCTAAACCCTCCCTCAAAGTTAATTTTTTAGTTTAATATAAGCACATATAAGTACTCGTAAGAGTCGTTTTAAAGTCTTGGATCATGCTATGTGACCAAGTAGGAGACTATAAAGTGAATGAAGTTAAATGGCCTAATTTAACTGGTCTTGGTGCGCGTCTTGTAGTATCGCCAGCCAACAATTTTCGCCCAAAAACGGCGATGCTTGTTGTTAATGAATTTGAGCAATTCAAAAAATCTATTGAACAAAACAGTTCTAAGCAATTTAAACAAGTGTTAATGGATGCCCATTTTTATGAAGTGCAAAATGATGATGGTATTCATGCGTACTACTATAAGAACCCGGCAAAGTCTGGTATCGATCTAAACGATCTTCAGAAGGTCTTTCCAGCGTTTACCAACGATATGAAAGTACCGACTAAGCAAGAAGATATTTATCTCACCAATCTACCGTTTAAGAAGAACATTCCGAACTGGAAAAGTTACTTCGCATCAGCGACCGAACGCCTTTCTGCTTTCCCTGAAGTGTATGTCAGTAAGCTAAACAATGGATCTAATATCCTTGATACGCTGAAAACCAGTCTTCAGGAATCGAACAAATCCTACTTGGCTCAATTTCAGTCTTCAAAAATTCCTTTTAATCGTCTTCAAGATTATGGCTATGAAAATATCTTCTCTAAAGTCTATCTAGATGAAGAATCGGCGATGGCCAGTGGCGAAAGTCTAGATAATCTAGCCAAAATTAAGTTGTCTCCATTTGCAGTACCCGTCAATTACGAAAAAGATGGTTCGTTACTGATTATTGATGACTTGCGCCATATTCCTGAAATCTTTGCTCATGATCCGTATGAAGCATTGGGGTTAAATGACAATATTAACCTGGTGCATTTTGCTCATGAATACGAGTCCACTTTTAATCAGCTGATTGAGCATGGCCGTGGCAACAGAATGTTTAACATGAGCTTTAAAGATGTTGATGCTTATGTACAAAAATTAGCTTCTGATCTTGTTGTGATAGACCGTGTGTTTAATCAACAGCAATTGCCGTATCCAAAGCTATTAGAATCAGCTAAACAAGGTATTCCAGCTTTTTATAAAGATGAACACGGCACATGGATGGCGTCTAAACAAGGTATTGAAACACGCCTTGTAGATAAGATGGTGTATGACGCTGCCATGCTTCGCCATGATGTCTTACAACAAATGGTACGCCAGATGCCAACAGGTAAAGTTTTCTTTGCCGATCTGAGCCAAGAGTTCTCTGAATTCTCTGTAAACATCGTTCCTAAGTTTAATGCGTTCTATGATCACCAATCTGCTGAAATCAAACAGCGTAAACTAGAAGAACAACTCAATGAATCAAATGTTAACGAGATCTTGAATAATCTTGATGTTAATTTTGAGGCAACTGAGAAGGCATCTATTACTGAGTCTGATCTACTCAACATTGCAAATGACCTCCCTACTCCAGAAATTGATGATGTTGCCGTACTTAAAGAGCTCTTAAAGTTTCCTGAAGAATTATTGGATGCAAGAGGCAATGACAAGGTGCGTGATTTCGCGCCGTCTATGCTTGAAATTAGACAGATTTTGGATGTCTATGTCATTCCTAAGGCTACTGAACAAGCTCAACAAATTGAGAAGCAATATAGTGATTATCTAAATCAGAAATATGCTGAAATTCAAGATGTCGTGCGCTCAGCTACACAAACAAAAAGATTCAGCGTAGATGATATTCAAGCGATCTCTGACGAAATCGACACACACAATGTTGAGATCTCAAAACAGTACAATGAAGTTAAAAAAGTCTTATGGCAAAGTGAAACTTTGGTATCTGGCATTACGTCTGCAACAAATACCTTTTTGTTTAATAAAAACAGCTTCTACTACGCTAAAGATGAAAACGGCAAATTTGTAGGTTTTGAATCTGAAGTAGAAAGCAATCAACACAAAGCGGATCTGTTCAAATTACTGTCTAAGCAATTCGACAATCAATTGGTTTCAATTAACACGCCTGAGCTTCAGGAATTTGTGAATAATGAAACTGCAGTTGATATGTTGATGTCACGCACGAACAGTTATGTTGAGCAAAATATCAATGATTTTGTTGCTGGTGATTTTTCTGCGCCGTTATCGCTAGAGCAAGATGCACAGCGTTTAGAGTTAAGCGATCTGTGCACGGCTGATCTTGCTAATAACGATAAATTAGCTTCAGCGTATTTTGAAGAGTTTACTCGGCTTCTTGATGAATCAAACTTTGATGAAGCATTTTTAAAACAATCTCTATCACAAACTAAAAGTGCGTCATTCTTAAAGAACGGTGTAAATGAGATTTTATTCCGTAATTTATTGGTGCCAAATGCAAGTGAAAACTTCAATCGTAAGACTAAATCTGATTCTGTTCCTGAGGATATTTTTGCTAAAACTTCATCACATACAGATGGGTTTAGTCTGGACCGTCAGTTCAATCGCTTTGTTGAGGTTCAAAGCTTCCAAAAGGCATTAACAGCCAAATATCCGCAACAAGACTGGTCATTTATCACAAAGGATGAACGTGGCGAAAACATCAAGTCGATTGCTGAAGATATGCAGTCTGACATGGAAGAAGACCGCAAAGATGCAAAGGATCTGTTGTCGAGTATCGAACGTCAGTTTTATTCTAAAAATTCGACCTTATTTGTCTCGAATATGGATCTCGCTGCAGATGAAATCTATGTTCAGATTAAACCAACGGGTGACATTGACGATTTAAAAGTTAAAACCGTTAAATCAAATGAATTTGATGAAAACAAACATTTTTCATTGTCTACCGATGGCTACAAAGCAACAAATCAAGCGTATGCGAACATTGCCAAGTATTTTGTTGAGAAAACCCTATATCTAGAAGATGGCGATTATGACAAGGCACAAAAAATAGCTGCCTTAGTGATTGCTGGTGAAGATAAAGAGCTCAAACAAGAAACTAAGAAAGTCTTTGGTGTAGAGCTGACTGCAGATGACTTAAAGCAAGTCCAAAGCATGCAGTTAGAAGATGGTAAGCTCCAGTTAAACAAAACTGCCCTACCGAACCACAACTACAACAACATTCAGCTATTCAACTATCTGAACCTGATTGATATTAATCAGCGTACAGTTTTTGGCAAATTTGATGTTGAAGTACAAAAAGAATTTGAGGTGATTAAGGATCTTCTCAAACCTAATGTAGCTTTTCAGAATAACGTTAAATATTTTTCGCTATCAGCTGAAGAAGAGAACGTACAGTTCAATAGTGAATCTGAATACTTTAACACTCAGCTAGAAAATGCTGTAAAGCACTATGAAGATCACCACGGCGCAATCAAGATCCCTGATCATGATTTGTTTATCACCGTGTTTCAAAAGAATGATCTTCAGTATATACGCCTCTACAATCATAAAGACAAAAATGCGCCGTTTATTGGGCATTCAGTTTCCCTAGATGCCAATATGCATAAGGCTACTGGCTTTAATGATAGAGATGCGGTTAAAACGTCTGCGAATGCTTTGTTTAAGTTATCGACTTCACGCAACAGCATGACGTTTATGCCTCCAGCTAAGTTCACTTTTGAAAAATATTACGAGTCAGATCTCAACTTCTTCAAAGCTAAAGACAGTCAGCAAACTTTAATCAATAAAGTGTTTACGTCTTTACCAAACAAGATGTTCCAGTACATTTCTGATCATCCATCTAATTTCAACTCTAAATTAGATTTCATCAGCAATCTTAATTCTGCAACATACGAAAAGTTTGAGGATCTTAGCTACGATAAAAAACCGAGTGAAGTCACTGAGCTTCTGAGCAACATCTCTCCAGCGTACACCTATGTTATCGCTCATGTAGATGGCCAGACAGCAATCATGCCTAAAAACTTAACCAAAGTTTTTGATGTTCAGGCATTTGAAGAAGTTCACCCGTTTGATTTGGTGAACTCTAAACTTCAGAAAAGCGATCTTAAAGAACTTTTTAGCAATGGTATCAATGGTGAACCTGATCCATTTATTAATAAGCTCAAATTTAGTGTTGTATTAAACCGTGTAGGTAATCCAGAACTTGAGGATATTCAGCCTAGATTTATGTTAGAGCAGATCGCCGTGAATGAGGCGTTTGCAGAAAAATATAAAACCTTAACCGCTTTAAATGAAGTCAATGCCGTCATGCTTGAGCATGTCAAAGCATTACAAGATACGGTTAAACAGGCTTATGCTGAGCATTTTGTAGGTTCCAACCCTAAAGTTCACCAATACAAGTTGCTAAACAAATCATCTCAACAAGATGAAACACCTCAATTGTTTATGGTTGATACGGACTATGAGCCTCAATTGACTGCCGTGCTTCTTCGTATACCGTCTCATGACTATCAGTATCAATTGATTACTGGTTTTGATGATGTAGACCAGTTTAGTCACGAAATCTTAAATGCTATCGAATCTAAGGTTAATTTCGGTACCACTTTAGAGCAATTAGCACTATCTGACTTGCCTGAAATTCAGATTAAACACAAAACTGACTTTGAGAATAAACAGTTAGCAAGTTTGCATTTCCAAACTTTGATTACGAATACGCTTGGTGCTCTATACGATCAAACTGCACACATAAAGCCGTATATCAAAACTGAAAATCACAAATTGTTCTTGGCCATCAAGCCATCGACCGACAATGAATATGCATCGGTTAAACTTTTTGGTGATAAAGCCGATATTCACGGTGATTACAAGTCTCTGTGCGTTTTTCCTGTTAAAAGTATGCGCTCAGTTGAAGATGTCTTACAACTTCAAAACCGTGTGTTTACTGACTTCACGTTTATCGATCAATTGGTACCAAAAGACAAATATGTGCCTGTTGATGTAAAGGTAGAGCCAAGTGACTCCCCTGCTACGTACTTAGGTGATGTAGGTGCCAAGTTTGGCGGTGCACATAAAGATCGCTACGGTGAATATATTTCATTGGAATATATTTCAGCGACATCAGCCGATCAAACAGCTACGGACTATCGAAAAGCAAAAATCGTTGCAAATAAAGAATTCCAAGCTTGGTACACCAATACGCCACTCGGTATTGATGACAAAATATTCGTAAAGGCAATGTATGACTACTGCCCAACTAAACCGTTATTCTCTAAAAATGCGTTGATGCTTGATAGCCAACGTGCGACAGAATTACGTGCGTATGTGGCTGTTGTTTCTAACATCAGAAATTTGATGGTAGATACTCAAGAAGAGTTGATTCATGCGGTAAGAAACAATAAAAGCTTATCTGCTGAAAGTCTTGGTATGACTGATCGCCAACGTAAAGACTATATCGGGCTTTATAGTAAAGGTACCAAGAACAACTACAAAAACTACTTCGAATTGCTTAGCAATTTGAATGAGTACTACATTATGCCAGAACATACAGGCGGTATCAGTGTTCAGCTTGAGAAAATCATCGAAAAAACGATTGATAAAGAACTTAGTGAGATTCTATCAACAGGTAAGATCTTTGATTTTTACGGTAAGTCGAAAGTCACTAAAGATGTGAGCGATGCGATCAGCAACATGCAACGTACTGGCTTATATTCAACTGTGCTTGAACCATACGTTCTGAAAAGTGCGATTGAAAGTGGTTTAGTTAAAGCTGAATCTGCACCTATTTATGTTAAAGATCCTGTTGCACCAGTTATAGAAGCAACGACTGAAGCTGTGAATACACCTAAAGCACCACGTTTGCCGTCATTTACCAGTGAAGTGAAAAAACTTGAAAATGGCTTTGTGACTGAAAAAGTCCAATCAAGCATTTACGGATTGTTAAATTACTCTCGTACTGGTCCTGATCATCGCCAAGGTGCCGATGTGGATTCATTCAAGCTTAAAGATGACTTTTCTATCCGTGGTGTTGAAGTAGGCAATAAAGTTAGTCCTGTGGCTCAACAGTTGGTTAATGCCGTGTATGACTCATTGGCTGACTTAAAACAACTCATGGGCTTTAAATCAAACAATGGTTTATTGAACTTGGGTGTTGCTTTGGCTTCACGCGGAATTAAAGGATCTGCAGCGCATTTTGAGCTGTCTAAGAACGTGGTTAACTTAACTCGTGATAGCGGATCTGGAAGTTTGGCTCATGAGTATGGCCATGCGCTAGATGCACACTTGGGGATGTTGGAAAAAGCGGAAGTATATAAAAATCACGCTCAAATGAATCGTTCTGTACTTCAGGACTATTATGAAGACATCCCTAATTTTGAGATACCAGGTGCACGACACTTCTTATCAAATATGTTGGATGCTGGATACTCCCCTGTTACTGAGTCCGGTCGTGCTTTTGAAAAGTTACATCGTGCGATGATGAATGAGCCAGTTCAGCCAATGAAAAATTACGGTCAAGTACTTTATGAGAATGCTGAGACTGCAATCAAGGCGTACCACACTGTTGCTGATTCAATGCATGATGAAGTGATTAAGAATAAAGAGAATTATCCTAATTCTACGCGCAAAACTTTAAGCAGCTTCTTTGACTGGCACCAAAAGCACTATGAAGATCTCATTCGCCGTCAGTTTGAGAAAATTGAAGAGTACTTGAAGAAGTATGAGCGTGAATATAAAGCTGATACAAACCTATCTTTCTTCAGTACGGTTCAAGACAAGGTGGATGTCATTGTCTCTAAAATTAACACTGACATTAATGCTATAAGCTTTAAGTCGTTTGAGCGCTATCAGCAAAAACTTAATGATATGCGCCAGCCAGAACATCATTTACCTACAACCGGTTTGGAAGAAAAAATTACAGGTGTTGCGACTGCAGCGAATGTGGATTTAAAAACACTATCGCAAAACCTATCTGAATACTTGATAGAGTCATCTAAATACAAGTTCTATAACCTGGTAGAGAAGTACATGCCTGAGGGTGTTAAAAATCCTCATACTCTAATGCAAAACTTCTTTGATAAGTCGCAAGACGTTGAAGTAAACGTAGGTGATATTCGTTTTAGTGACAATCTATCGCGTTATAAAAAGGATTGTTTAAATATCGACAGTGCTGAAAATCGTGCAACGCCGTATTACGCGACCAGTACCGAAATGTTTGCCCGTTATTTTGAGACTTATTTGTACTCTAAAGTTTCAAATGAAAATGAAATGAAAAACTCATTTTTAATTGACGGCTACCCTACCGTACAACCTAAAGGTTTAGAGTTTGAGATCTGCAGAAACTTGACTGAACAATTAGTCGAAACTTGTGTGAATGAAATATTTGATCAAGATCTGCAAAACGAAAATACCCAAAAAATTATTGCTGAAGTTTCGATTGAAAAAGAAAATGAAGCTGACCAATTAAGACTTGAGATGTGAGATAACTAAATGCAATACGAAAATATTCATGAAGCAAAAACGCCACTTAAAAGCATGATTACTCGTAGTCATGCCTATATTCGCCTGTTGGTAGAAAAAAGTATGGCTGATGGTATTAAGTTTAAATATCACAACGGTAGACGTTTAACTCAAATTGATGATCCTGAGCGTGTTGTTTCTCAAATCTTCCCTTATTTTTTCCGTTTAGTTTTCTTGGAAATATCAACTTATTACGGTCAAACATTTGATGGTCTTAAGTTTCATTCTAAGAAACGTGCAACAGGAACATTACAATTAGAGGTCAGTATTCTTGAAGACAAAATACCGAACCAATTAGAGTTTTTCACCTTTATTAGTTACGTTTTTAACTATGGGTTTTTAAAAAATCAATTCCATGAAGACTTAACCCTTTTAACCAAAGCAACAAAGTTTGCCAGTTAAAAGTTAGATCCATTTTAAATCTTAGATTTAGGTATATACTAAAAATAATTTTTAAATATTTAAACTTTCAATATGGCTTTATAATCAGATAAAGCCATATTGATTTAGAAACAAGTTAGATATTTCTGAATTAAAAGTGTGGCGAAAGTATCAGTTTTATAAGTCAAACAGTCTGCAGTCCTTTAAGTAACTGTTGTAATGAAATAGTCATAATTGAGTCGCTGTACATTTGATGTGTATGCCCTTTTATTAATCCCATTGGAGATGATCGAATGCAAAAACCATTGCATGAAAATCTTGAAAACTTTCTGCCTTACTTGAAAAGTGAACTCGCTGCCAAAGGTATTTTAAGTGCGTCACTCAAAACCATCTTTTTGAACTACATTGATCAGATCACAAAAGAGAATAGATTCGTCACCCATACCAATACGACCGATCGACAAATTGTATATATAGAACGTGGCGATGATGCATTGATGTTGCGCTTTAAATATTTTGTTGAAAATAATGAGTACTTAGAAGTTGAGTTAATCATCACGGATACTCATGTAAAGTTGGTTTATGCTGAATCACCAGAATTACACTTGCTTTATGATGATGAAACACCAATTTGCTTAGATGCTGGCCAGTTAATCAAGTGTACCAATGACTATGGCACATCACTTGCTACTTTAATTAGTGCCCTATTCCAATGTTTACTCAGTGATGATCCACAAAAAAATATCCAAGACGTACTTAATCAAACTAATCTTTTTGACAAAGTTTCAGATGAAAATGCCGAATTAAACAAGGGTTCACATGATTTCGATAACCGACAAAATCAAGCAAATATCTGGGTTTTCTGATTCAGATTCAGAAGTTGTTAAGGATAGTGTTTTATCCTTATCTACTGCTTTGTGGATCATGAATATACTCATGTCCACAAATTTTGTTATTGGTTTAACCAAGAGAGATCAGAAGCTTTTTGATAATGCCAAAGAAACGCTGATTACTGAAATGAAGCGGTTAAAGTACAATCTTAGCGATTATAAAGTACTCCCTGTTTCAAAAAAGAATGAACCGCTTTTGCTTCAAATTAAACTTGAACAAAAATCAGATCGGACCATAGATTTAGTCAATGCCAATTTAAAGGATTTATCCAAAGACGAGTCCATGGTTATTGAAGTTCTTTATGCAAATTTAATGAATAGTAATAGTGGTGTTTGCATCACTATAAGCGATATTCATGATAAAACAGCGCTTCAAGTCAGTGAGATTCTTACTGACATTTCAAAAGAATTAAAGGTATCTACTTTATCCGATGTTCTTGATATTTATGCACGACCAATTGAACATAATAATGCCAAGGTGAGCTTTACCCTGGTGAACCCATGGGCATTATCAACCGATAGAAAAAAGACTCTTTGCATCGCTGCACCCATATTCAATGAATACAACAGTCCATTTAAATTGATTGCACTTCTTCAAAATATCATTTATCTAATTAATCAGAAGTGTACTAAAGAGACGGACCTTCCATTCGATTCCATTAACCTACCAAAATTTCAAAATAGACTTTTTGGCCAAAGCTTTTTTTATACTAATTAGGACTAACCATGAAAAACCAAACACGCCCATTTACTGTAGTGTTGTTGGCTCCTATTGCAGAACAACCTATTCATGCTTTAGTTGCGCCATCAGGTGATTCAATTCTGTTATCACAAGATACGAAAGTCTCAACTCTCGCAAATTTTCCAGATATGATCGAATCTGAGTTCGGTACATATGATGAATTTCTTATCGAACATCGCGATCAATTTATGCTGTTTAACCAAGTCGCATCTGATTTAGATCCTGATCTAATTTTTCCTAAAGTGCATTCAGACCTACTTGAAGATAGCTTATGTATTATTCGTTCTATTTTCGCTTTTGAACGTTTCAAATTAGAAGAAGAACAAAAGAATGCTACTCGTAAAGAGCCTAAAGAAATTAATCAAGAATATTTAATGAAACGTGCGATAGACCAGGCAATGACTTTAGAGCAAGATGTTTCTGACCTTTCATCAAATGTAGAGCGCTTACAAAGCCCGATGTCTTAAACTCCATTAAATATATTTAAAATTAACTTTAAACCCTCTCTTAAAACTTATATGCTTGTTAGTAATAGTTTAAGGGTGTGGTTTAAAGTATTTTTAGATGGATACAAATTTAGTTTTTTTCGATGACTTTAACGCTACTTCTAACACCTCTTATGGTGAAAATCACCGTTCTTTAAATAACGTACTATTCTTCTTTCTCAACTATCATAAAGGTACGTTTTTAGCTGATACGATATTTTTTGATACCCACTATCAAACAATTGACAACCGTAATATTGTCGGGGTTTTGCCTGTTCTTTTTAGTATCTGCCAGATTGACCGTTCAGAAGGTCACACCGGGCAAATAGTCGATATTCAACAGGATCTAAATAACGTAGATGAAGATGATTATGAACCTGTAATTGATATAGATGATACGCAAACATTTAACTTGTTCTACCACTTCCTTAAACCATCCAATGATGCACCTGTAAAACCACACCTTAATCAACTAAAAGTATTACCAGACAACTTAATCGATTCGACTAAACACCATGAGCTTTTAAATTACATTCTTGCTCTCATTGAGAATAAGATCTGGACCGATTCTGATGTATTTAAGTATGAGTACAAAAATAGGTTTTTGTTTTGCGTTTTTATCTATTTGTCCAAGACCGTAGATCTAAGTTTTAATAGCTCTCACGATTCTTTCACGAGCTGGCTTGAACTGCGTAACCTATCTTGGTTTGGTGCTAATGAAGTTGATACCAGTGACTTTGCAACATTAGAGCTTTATATACATGCCCTATCCTACACGCTAAAACTGGCAAACCATATTGTAAAAGCAATCATCAATAATAATGTGACGCCGTTTAAAGTTGCACCGCAAGAAGAATTGTTTTACTTTTTTGCTGAACGTACAGACGCACGTTCTCCTAATGAAGAGACTACACCGCCGTATACGCCAGCGGAAGATGATGAAACTTTTTCCACTGAACATTCTAGTGCTCCAGTACCAGCACCGTCAAATAAGGAAACACCAAAAGTAACCGATGCTTATTTATTGGTTGGTGCGGATCTTGAGGATTCTGAGTCCACAACACAAGAAAAGAATGTGATTACTCAAGACTTCAACTACCAAGCACGTTTAAATGAATTATATGAGCTGTCAAAATCCATCAAAGATGAAATTATAGATGCTCCAATCATTTCTATTAATCAAGCGTGGAATATAGTGCAAGATAAATGGAAGTTTTATCTCGATACTTTTTCAAGTAGCTACTTCAATATGAATGATTTTGAGAAGACGGCTATTCTTAAACAATTGAAATCACTCAAAGCCAGTATTTTTATGAACTGGTTTGATATTAAGTCGGGTGCTGGCCAGCAAGTATTTATTGATCTAGTGTCATACGACACGTTTAAGATTGAGTTTCTTTCTTCTGAAGCTAAGATGATCCAAACTTACATGAAGGACCGTATCAAAAATCAGATGTATTTTGAAACTACGGCGCCACAACCAAAGTTTTTGAGAAATCTAAACAACTTATTTAATGAACGTGTCGATACGCAAAAAATTAAAGACATCGAAAACACTGAACTTTTGTTGAAGGTGAATGGCATTCTTGACGGTGTTACCAAAGATCTCATTGACAATATCAATCTGCATTTATCAAATGACATTTATCTTGTGAACTACTTTTCTAATGTAGATAAGGAACTGGAACCGCCCAAATATCACTTATTAGATATTTTGCTTCGTACTTCAGTGCTTAACCTTATCTATGTTTGTCCTACCGCATCACTCAATGCAACCAAGGATCTTCTAAATGCAATCACTGATCCTGAAATTGAGGTTTCAGCTTTTGACACATTCGACCGCAAACAATATCAAAATCAAATTGTAAAAGAACTCGCATGTTCATTCCGTCAGCGCATAGATCCATCTGAACTTTTGAAGCTAGATATTACGTAGATATAAAAAATGCCCATCATTCGGGCATTTTCTTTTTAATGGTTAGGCTTACCAAGGTCTAGGCTCTGGTGGGCGTGATGTGTATTCGTTATCCGAATTGTTTTCATATTCATTGTCTTGGTCCAATTCTGGATCTGTTTGTTTGTAGCGGTTTTGGTAATCTTGCTGCTCAATTAAATCTTCTAGAGCCATTTCTTTAAAGTGGCCAACAAGTAATGAACGTGTTTCTTCTTGGTATTCTGGTTCTTGCGCTAATTGACGACCAATTTCATTCGGTAGTTTATTGTCGTAGATATATTTTAGGTTGGTTCGTTGTGTTTGTAGTGTAGGTTGTGGGTTAAACTCGTCAGTAAGGGAAACTACTTTAGCTTCACTAAAACTAGTGCCACAATTAAAAACGGCTCTGGTCGCGTCTTGAAGTATATCTTCTTCGTTCTGTATGTTTTCCATTTGGCTTAAACCCTTTATTAAAGTCAGAATCTTAAAATTAAGAGATGTATTAAGATACCCAATTATACTTCAATAAATTTTCAATTTGTACCTTTAACGCTTCTTGCTCTAATCTGTCTAAACCTATTGTTGCGATGTTCTCTAAAAACTTGTCTTTATACTCGTTGTAACTTTCTATATCGTCTTTTTTAATGGTTTTGTCTAGATTTAACGTAAGCATGAGGTTTAATACTTTTAATATTTTTAGGTTCTTCCGTTTTTTGAGAACTTCAATAGGATCTAATTCAAAAGTATTTATTTTATCTAGTTTTTCTTTATAAGTTATTGCCATTAAAGGATTTATGCTTTGGTTGAGTATGTAGGATAACTCTAAAACAGTTATATCTTTCCCCATATCTTTAGATACAGATTTCTTAATTTCCGACAGTAAAATTAAGTGAGATGTAAACTTTGCTTTATCCATAATAGTCTCTTGTATTTAAACTAAATCATTAAAACAATTAGCAAGTCATGTTTAAACTTTCTGTATATACCAATAATAGTTTTGTGGTACATTATTGCTAATTTAAAAACCATTGTTATTTGTAATAAAATGGTTTTAATGATTCTTTGGTTAAAAGGTATTAAGCCTTTTAGTTAAACGTCTAACTTGTAATTTATAACACTTTGCTTTTAGTCGTCTTAAGTAAGCGATGTATAAGAAGCATTAAGAAAAACGGTGAGTTAGCTATGAGTTTATTTTGTCAATCGACAAATCCGAATTGTGATGGCGACCAAGCCGTTACTCTTCTCTCATCTATCTTTGGACACGATTTCATCAATGCGTTTATCAATGCGTCTGGCCCGGCTTCGACAGTACCATCATCAGGATTACTCACTAATATATTATTAGGTGGTGTAGCTAGTGTGGCAATGTCTTTGGTTCTGGTTTTTGCGATCGGTATTGGTTTAACTGCACTTTTGAAAAGCGCCCAGGACGGTGAAGCTTTCGGGAAAGATTCTAAAGTCACTACGATGTTTTCCCGTATATTATATTCGATTATTTTGCTTTTACCTACCGCGTCTGGCTACTGTTTCATTCAAGTGGTTGTCCTCGGTATGGTGCTTTGGTCAAATAATGTTTCTAATACAATTAATAATAGAACATTAGGCGAATCCTTAATGGCTTCGGCTAGTTTGTCAGATACGCACGATCATCAACGTGATATTTTTGGCTTCAGAAAAAATGCGCCAGTCATGCTTCGACAGCTGCATTGCATTAACGTTTTAAACCAAGAGTTCTATGCTCTCCCTCCAGCGTTCGGACGCTTCTACAATGATGGTTCATACGTGGGTCATGCTGATCCCGGTGTTAGTAGGACTGCAGTGGAGGTAAAGCAGAACTACATAGATAAAACAGCTAAAACACCTACAAACTGGACATCTATTACTTATAACTATGCATATTCAGACAGCCGTTTAGAAGTTGGAGGTAGAAAAGAGCCAATTTGTGGCGGTGCATCAATGAACGTTGTTAATCCAGCTGCGGTTAATAGTGAATTGATGGATATCCCTGTTTATAAATTACGCCAGCAAGATCAAAACAAGATCAACGTTGCTTTGGCAAATGTACAAGCAAAGTTACAGCAACAAAAGTACAATCTATATCGTGAATTTTTTATCGATATGGAAAAATGGTATATCGCGTATCAAGTAAATGCTAATGCTACTGAGCAAGAAGGCACATTCCCTATTAGTAAAGCTGGAATGGATGCCTTTAATGCGCTAGTTGATAATTATGTGAATAAGAGTCATACCGTAACGAATAATGTTCTGACTTCTGAAAATGGCTATACTGCGGTTCAAACTGTTGTTAATACGCTAAATCAGCGCGGTTGGATGATGACGCCTGAAGCTCGTATTAAAGTAGGTCAATATCGCGCTATTGTTGAGAAGTATATTACTGAACCTTTGTGGACGTTCACCCCTCCTACACTGAATTCAGCAATCATGAGCAACTCAAAAGGTGAAGCAATTTATAACACCGTTTATGTTGCAATGGATAATGCTGTTGGTAGCCTTACATCCAACAATAATTGGGTGGCAAACGGCGATATTGCCGACTCTACCAACTTAATATCAATGTCTACCGATGGTGGTGACTCAAACAAAGTATCCAACATCGATCAAAAGTTTTCGGCGTATGGTTCTGCTTGGGCAACAAACATTACTAAATCATTGGTAATGGGTATATTGGTCGGTGAAAAAGGCGATGCGGAATTATTAAATAATAATTCGTCTAGCTCAAATATCAGCCCTACTACATTGCACCGCAATACGAATGTTATCCGTAATATTCAAGATACTGGTGAAGCAATCTTAGTCTATAAAGCTGTGGCTCAAGGTACTGTTGTCGGCATGAAATTAGTCGTGCTTACTGCTCGTTCTGGTTCTGCACTTGTTCAATGGGTACCAGGGCTTAAGGGCGTAACTGAAGAAGGCACCAACGCTTTAGAATATGCCGTTGAAAATATCTTTGCTCCTATCCTTGGTCAGCTAGTAACATATTTGACGATTCTTGGTGTGTGGATGGCGGTTGTTATTCCATATATGCCAATGATCTTCTTTGGTCTAGCTTGTGTGGGTTGGATCATCCATATCCTATACGCTGTGTGTGGTTTGCCTTTATGGGCGCTAATGCACATGATCCCTGAGCGTACTTTTGTCGGTAGCCAAACACAAGGTTATGTCACGGTATTAACGTTGTTCATGCGACCAATATTTATCATTGTTGGTTTCTGGATGGCTGAAATTATTATCGGGCCAGCTCTCGTTACGCTTACTGATATGTTCTTTAGCTACCAAGGTGCAATGAGCATCGCTTATTCATCTAATACGTTTACAGTTATCTTTACTGAGCTGATTACGTTTATCTGGAAGTTCTTCTTATATCTATTCTTGATGACTTCAGCGATCTACCTGATTTACGGGTTGGTATTTAGTGTTGCTGACCAAGTACAACAATGGATTGGTTCTGGATTGAATGGCGGTCAGTGGGGTGAAACAAACTCAAAAGAAGCTATACAAAAGTTTGGTGGCGCTGCAAGTACGTTGTCTGGTCCATCTCCAGCATCTCGCCGTCCTTTACCGCCTGGTAGACGTCCTGATGGTGGTAAGGGTGGTCCAAACAATCCGAAAGGTGGTGGTGGTGGCAATGGTGGTACAGGTGGTAATACATTAGGCGGTACTGGTAGTACGACTGCATATAGCCCTGTAAATATGCCAGCTAGATCCGCTTCTTTTGGCGCTGCAACTGGTGGTACAGGTGGTATTACTCCAAGTGGTGTCAGTGGTGGTACGGGTGGTACAACTGGTCTTGGTGCTAAACCAACATCACCTAGCCCAAGCCAAGGTCAATCTACATTCGGTATGGGTGCTACAAGTGTAAGTGGTACAAATAATACGCCTACTACTGGTGGTGGTCTATATGGTGCAAATGCTTACGGAAAAACAGCTTCTACGTTTAATCGTGGTGTAGCTAAAGCATCAGCATTTAAGACTGGTTCTACTTTCGGTAGTGTGAATGTTGCAAGTAGTACTGGGTATACGTATGGTACTGGTTCGACTCCTAATGCACGTTTTGGTGCTAGTTCTAGTGCAACCAAGAAATCTAATATTTCTGGCCGTAGCTCTATGACTAATCGTGTGCGTTCAGGTTTAAGCTCAACTCTGTCTAAGTTTAAAGGTAAACCTTAAAATCTAGACAATAAAAAATGGTGCTCAAAAAGCACCATTTTTTTTATCAAAATATTCATAATTAAAAGTTAATTTTCTGAATGTTGTTTTTGCTTGTAGAGTTAAAAATAAATCTACGAACGCCGATATTAACAAGTTGCTGTTGATCTTTCTCTAGCTGACCAACTGCATGACTGTAAGCACGGTTCAAATTGTTATATGAACGGTTTTGCACAAGTAAGTCAAAGTTGTTTATACGCTCTTTTTCTAACTCAATTTGCTTGTTATTAAGCTCGATGTCTTTTGCTTTCATTTGGGCGCAAACATTGTTGTACTTGTTCGCCAGCTCATTGTGCTTGCTTGTAACGTCATCAATGTGTGCGTTCGCTTCAGCAACCAATTCGTTATACTGATTTGTAATACCTTTGATTTTGTTTTCTAGCATTTCAATGTGAGCTAACAAGGCATTTTCATTCTTCTGGTGTACTTTGTTTTGGATTAAAAAGTCTAATCCCATTGAAGCGCGGTCAATCGCTTGGTCGAAAGTAGCGCTTAAAACGTGTGCGTGATTTAACATATTTAGATACCTCACTACTTTTATTAAATTAAAATATTAAAACCATGTAACCTTATTCTTAAACCTATCAATAAGATTAACGCTATATGTATATACTATCTTAAAACAAAACCTAAAAACTTTTTTTAAAGTATAAAATACGTATTTAATCGTATATACTTAATCCGTCCACTTAGATATTAGGGACATTTAATAAGAAGTTAATTTATTTTAAGAACTTCCTTTAAGCCTGGCGATTCACTTATGAAATTTAGACCCTCATTTCAATTAAAGCCCTTGAGCTGTGGCATTAAAGTCGCAATTTTAGTGACTTGCTCGGCTTTTATTTATACCGCTAACGCCGATCCTATTTCTGAAAACGTAACCGCTACAAACGCTAATACGGCAAAAGTTCCTAACAACGCTCAAAAAATGATTTTCCATAAATATTCGATCATGCCGAATGATGGGCGCCGTAGTGCTGGTCGTTTTGGTGAATTTCGTTTGCGAGGGGGCGCTGCTGGTAGTCATAACGGTATTGATATTAGTCGTGCGAATCCTAATGACCTTACACTTAAAGCAATTGGTTCAGGTTCTATTGTCTCTTATGACACACGTTCATCTGGTTCAAGCAACCAATCAACCACTAACCCACTAATTATGCAGATGGATACTGGCGATCGAATCATGTATCGCCATACTGATCCATCGTATCAAAAAAAATTTAACGCTTACCCTGGTCAACGTATTCAAGCTGGTCAAAACATCGCACACATGTCAAATAAAGGCTGTGGTTCATGTGCCGTGCATTTGCACATTGAATATGGTGTAAAGGCAAAACGTGGGCTAGATGTTTGGCTGAATAAAAACTTAGATCAAGTTTTTAAAAATCCATCCATTGCACTTCAGCAACGCGTTAAAGGATCTGCGCCATATGTGGGTAGTTCTGAATATAAGTTAACAGATCCTACGCCATATTTACCTCAGGACGTTGTGATTAGTGTCTCGCCACAAGGACAAGCATTAGAAAACAAATACACACCGTACTTGGGTAACACCATTAGGACTCAATGGAATGCCTTATATTCATCATCAACAGGAATCACCCTCCCCGTTTCTTCATCGGTAGATGGCATTGCAGTAAAACAAGGCAAAAAGCTTCCAGCACTTGCATTTAGTGGCGATGTTTCGATGGATGCTTATGGATCTGCACAAGTGCAAGTCGCTCAAATGATTGCTGACGGTACTATCTCACCTGAAGCAGCTGCAAGCGGTACCATTTATGCAAATGATGTTGCTCAATATGCACCGCCTAGAACTATTTTTGGTGGTACGGCTGATGATGTGGGTTTTGATATTGGTGCACTTAATTCTACGCCAGCAGAATTAATTGAAAACATTGGTACTGGACGTTATGGCAACTCTAAATGGTTTAATGAATTAGCAACTATGTCGATGATGGGGCTTTTGATTGAAAAGCTAAACATTATCAATGCACAAAACTATTTGACTAAAGAGATCCATAAACAAAATGAACGCTTAGAGGCTCTTTTGGCAGCTTATACAGCGTCAGAAACTCAACGCTATTCTGGCCGTGTAGATGAACTTTATACGAAAGCTGAACAACCAACTGTTATTCCTGAAGTAGCAGTAGTTGAAATGAAACAGCTTTTTGAGGAAGGTGGAAACGGGCAAGTTTATTCAGATGCACAAATCTTAAAAGGTGGACAAGGTACTCCAGATCGTAAATGTGGTTGGGGTATACCAGGTGCTTTTGGTGCGGTTAAAGATGGTATTAAACGTGTTTCTTTAAAACATGGTTATAACCCTAATGACGTTGCAGCTATTCTTGGTTTTGAATCTGCCGGTTTTAATCTTAAAATTGACAACAACGCTGGTGCATATGGTTTAAGTCAATGGACTAAAATTGGTATAACAGATATTAATGCTTCAGATTTAACAGCGAGAGGAATACCAGCTTCAATTAAATCAAACCCTAAGCAAATCACTACACTGAGTGCTCAACAACAAGTCGAATTATTAGATTTATATCTTGCAGTAAAAGCACGACAACGTAAAAGCGACTATAATAATAAAACAATAGCTGGGTTTTATGCTCTAGTTTTAGGTGGACCATATAAAAGCCCTAGTCGTGAATATAATGCGAACAGAAACCTCGATAGAAACCCTCGAGATGGTGTTGTGACTTTAGCTGAAGCCGTTACATTTGAAGGTATTGTTATGCGTTTATGTCCTTACTATTCTGAATACCCTTAATAGAGCAATTAAAGGAAATATTATGAAAAACAGATTTTTGTCTTTATTGGGTTTTAGCCTTTTAGCATGTGCATCTTTTAATGCTAGTGCTAATACTAGCTCAGACTCTATTCGTGCTGAACTTGAAAAACTGCGCTTAGTAAACGTTAAATGTGCTGCGGTTTCTAACGATCCATTTGATGCAAAACACCTAAATTGCTATACAAATGTTTATAACCGCGCAAGTCAGCTTGGTAGCCTTGCTTCTAAATATATTAATAATGAAGAAGCTCCGCGTGTTCTAGCTGATCACAATCGAAACTTTACTCAGTTAATTGCTAACTGCGATCAGTTATACGCTGGCCAGACTGCAAAGTACAAAACACTAAGCATGCAATGTAAAGCGACCAACAAATTAGGTTGGGCAATGTTTATTCCGGCATTAATGAAGTAATAAAGGATCAGATTATGAAAAAGTTTTTAAGTTTAGCTTTGATATGTGCTGCTACCATTATTACGTCATCTGCCAACGCTGGTTATAAGACCAAAGCTGAAGCTATTCAAGCTTATAACAAGGTACAAGCCGAGTATCAAAAATGCGTATTTAATTATAATGAAGCGCGTGATTCTGAGTACGGTTCACCAGAACTTAAGTGCAATACACCGTACAACCAATCATTAACACGTTTCATCAAAGACGTTCGTGCGGAAAGTCAAAAGAATGCTGCAGCTTGGCAAGCAATCAATATACAACATATTAAATTTAGCCAAAACTGTGATAGTCAAACTATGGTGAGTTCATACAATCCATCGTTTTTTATTCGTCAATCTTATATGTGTGAATCCTCTGCTTTTACATCTTTAGCACAAGTGGCAATCGACCTTTCTTATTAATTTCAAAACATAAAAAGGACATCTATAAGATGCCCTTTTTTGTCGTTTGGTTTTAGACTTTTTCTATAATTGTTTCGGTATCTGGTGTTTCAACTTCAAACCCAAAGTGAAGATTACCGTATTCAATTGCTTCTTCTACCCAATGCAAGCCCATGTTTTGCTCATTTCCTACTTTGCTTGAATCATAAGCCTCAAGGGGCATCACCCTCTTAATATCATTTTCGATGAAAAAATATGTATAACAGTGAGGGTGCACATATATTCCATCAAAATAAAATGGAATTAAATATCTCCCCTTTAATTCCTTAAACTGCTCAATTGTATGTTTACTTGAAGCAATTCCACCGCCTGAATCTATGACAATGCTTCTAAAAGATCCTGAAGGAATATCAACGATAGCCAGGCCATCGAACGTTTCTACACCATTTAATATCTCTTTAGTTTTGAGATAAACACCTGGTTCAAAATGGCGTTGCTTGAAATTAAAATCTTCCGTGAAACTAAAGTTTGACTTTGTTTCCTTTTCAATTAGATGAAACATTTCAAGAAGTGGTGTGATTATATCTGCGACCTGTGAGCCCTTTTTCTTAACTAGCTCCATGATATACGGTTCGTGATGAAACTCTCCGCGAATATAACTAGCATTGTGACATGCCTGAAACACTCTATTTTGCAGAACTTCAACTTGATTAGGCATTTGAAATCTCCATATTTTTTGAATTTAAGTGTTCCAATAAATCATTAATGCCATCTGTAAATAATATGTTTTTGGCTCGTGTTACGGTCACATACAACAGCCGTTTTTCATCTGCAGAAATCATTAGCTTTTTATCGAGAATTTTATAGTTAAACCCTTTTGCGATTAGGACATTATCCCACTCTAAACCTTTACTCTTGTGTGATGTGCTAATGACCAAAGTATTTTTTGGGTCAGTTTCATCATCAGCCATACTATTTTCTAACGCCCACTCAATCACTTGCCATGAGTATTGGTTTGTTAGATCCAGAAAGGTTTTTAATTCTGTAGTTGCCCCCTCCACTTCTCCAAACACTTGTATATGGTCCACAAGCTCTTGGTAGGAAGAAAAGTTTTGAAGCTCTTTACACGTTGGCCGTTTATTTGCTCTCAGTTGAAAAATACCACTGAAAATATCTTTACTGCGCTTTCCATCAACCTCAAGACGTATTTTCTTTTCGCCATTAAGGTAGCTATGAAACTTAAAAAAGTATTCAAAAGCCGTAGCATTTGTTCTACAAATAATCGCGTTCAATGAAGATGGTGCATAACTTGATGTACTGAAAGTGGTAACTTTTGACGTTTTACTTGGTAAACCTTTTAACTGTCGGGTTTCACCAAAAAGTTTATTGAGAAGTAGATTAGCTATATCTGCAACTGCATTACCAAACCGAAACGACTGCTCTAAGTACAATGCTTCAAGATCTAGGTTCTGTAAAATATCTTTCGCACCCCTAAAGCCATAAATGCTTTGGTATGGATCTCCAACAAAAATAACTTTTGCTTTTTGACGTTTGAGTACATCTAGTATTAATTGGTCACTATCTTGGCTTTCATCTACCATCACGTAATCAAAATCAAGTTGTGGTTTTTGCAGTACCCACCACTTGAGATAGTAATCGTGTGTAATACCATAATCACCGTTTGGATCAACTACATCATTCCAGATCATTTTCGCAATTGAAGTGATTTTATCTTCAAGAACGTCATTGCGCTTAATTGATGTTTGTTCTTTTAATGCTATGTAAGCATGATCATTGGTAACAGTCTGATCCACTGTCATACAAAAATAACGTAATGTATTCAGGATAATCAGCGCTAATGTTAGATCGGTGAGTTGTCGGTTTTTCCCGTTGTACTGAAATCGAATGTTTTCAAGTTTAAACTTTTGAACAATATCTTTAGGAAGTAACGTAGGCTTGTTAATCTTATTTTTCAGCCAACCGGGTATATTTCTGTAAGCTAGGGAATGGAATGTAGAACATGTGACTGAATTCAATCCATATTCAGCGAATTTTTGATTAGCTTCATCTGCCATCTTTTTATTAAATGATAGATATAGTCCAAGCTTACCTAGTTGTTGCAAAGCACTACTACAGTGGATCAATGTCGTAGTCTTACCAGTACCAGCAAAAGCAATCAATTTAAAACTGGTTTTTAGTCGTGTTGCTTTATCAATTGCTCGTTGCTGTTCACTGGTAGGTTTTTGAGTAATTTTCTTCACAACCATTGCTTAATTTCGTGCTAGAAAAGAACTTGGTTTTTTGTTTTTCATTACAAGCACATCGCTTTCAACAATTTGCATCTGGCTTGCTAAAAAGTTAACTTGTTGCTTCAGTTCGTTTATATCGCTTTTTAGTTCAACTACTTGCACTTGCATGTCAAGGTTTGAATATTTGAGCTTGTTATTCTCAGTTTCTTTCTCTTTTAGTGCTGCCTGTAATCTTTTGATTTCCTGTTGGCTCTCTATGTTAGCCACATTAATATTGCTTTTGCTTTGAATATTTTGTGCTTGTGAAGATGTACTCGCAATTGCAACAGGTGTTGGCTTCGGTTCTACTGTGCCATTATATTTGGTTGTCTCTGAGATCTTATCCCATAGTGAATATGTGCGTAATGGCGCTGGTATATTTTGATTTGGTGTTGAAAAACTGGTGCGTAAAGCATTTGCACTGTCTTTAGAAACAATGTCTCCAGAACTATTAATTTCAGTAAAGCCAGCATAAGCAAGTGAAACAACTGTTGAAACTGCTACTGCACCAATTACCTTAAAATAGTTTGATTTCTTCATTAGAATGCCCCTTTCAAACGCTTATTTTTTGCCGTTTGATTTGATGATTTTCGATTGATTGTGTTGTTTTCTAAATTGATAGAAACACCTACATTCATGACCTGATTTTTCTGTGGGTTGTATTGAATAAAGACCAGTTCTTTTGCATATTTCTTTGCGTGTGTTAAACGTTCAGCATGAATTTCATCAAGATTAAATCTGATTTGCATTCGCGATATATACAGCTTGAATAACTGATCATTTACTTCAGCTAAATTTAAAACTAAGCCTTTTTCATCTATAGAAGCAGACTCGAAAGCTAAATCATTTAAAAACCAATTTTCGGGTTGTATTAGTAAATAAAACTTTTCAACTTCGCTTGTGATTGCATATGAAAAACAAAACTCATTCACCTGATAGGTGCTTAAACAAATGGTTTCATTGTTATAGCCACGTTTCATGTTTCGGTCATATGAGCTCAACCACCAAACTAAATAGTGTCGTGCTTCCAACTCTTTAACGGTTATTTGTGCTATTTCTGAGGCCTTTAGCTGTAATGCTTCAAGGTTTTCTATTCGTCTAGCTCTCATAGATAATTCACCTTATTTTTCTTTAAAGCATGAGTTATCAAAAGCCATTGAGTTAGGATCTAACCCCATGTTTTTAAGAGCCAAGGCTTTACCGTCAAGTTCAGGGTTATCAGATGTGCTTAGTTGTTGCGAACTTGTTTCTGAAGATGCATTTTTCGCATTAGTACCTGAACCTAAAAAGTAACCGCCTCCAGCAAAAACAACTACTGCAGCTACAATGCCCATAGCTGGCCAAGACTTTTTAAAACTAGAGAATCTATCTGCTAAAGATAAGCTGTATTTTTCTTCATTAGAACGTATAGTGCTGTCTGTAACATCAGCCTTATATTCATTTAGAGCTTGATGCCAAACTTCCTTTATGTAGCTTTGAAGTTCATTTGTACTGAAACGAACCTTGCTTTTGTTTAAGTAATAGCATGGCTCACTAATAAGAATTTCTGTGTTTTCGTCAGAATTTAAGAAAACTTGTCCTCTAAACAAATTATTCTCGACCTGATCAAATCCTTTGATCGTTAATAGTAGATCTGTGGCCTTTGCATCTATATTGAAGATACTCACCTGGCGATTTCTATCCGTATCTCCAGAAAGGTCAGAATCTAAAAACATAGACTCATTGTTTATCTTAGAGAAATAAGGTGAAAAGTTACCGACAATCGATTGGAAAGCTTTCAATTGAGTTTTGTTCATCTCAATTCCCTCTTATTTGAAAATATAGTCAAGAGTGGCTGTTTCTGAAGTTCCTCTACGAGCTTCAACTTTTCCAGTCTTTTTATTTACAAAGATAGCAACTGGTACACCAGCAGTTAGTGGCTGTGGCTTTTGTCCAGCGCTACGAATTGCTTCTCGCTGTTCACGATCTTCTTTTGGCATTGCAACAATATCTTCGTGATAGAAGAAGATAGATTGAAGAGCGCCTAAGTGTTTATCCAACTCAGCAAGTTCCTGTGGTGTAGGAATCACTTTAATTGAGTTAATTTCTTCATCTGTTCCATTAAAGGTTTTATTAATAGTATCTTCAGATGGTTTACGAAGAATTCCAGCAGCTAATTGTTTTCCGTTTTCACTTTGGTTTAGAACTAAAGCTGGAATCCATTTAATAGTTGCACCGCTTTTAACGTATGAGCGAGAAAGGTTGAATGTTTCGTGGCAATATTTACAGCGTGGATCGTAAATGATGTAAACAGTGTTGTTATCATTCGCTTTTCCCTCTTTAAACCCTGAAAGCGTTTTTACAGCTTTAAAGACTGGATGATTGTATGCACTGGCCAAATTCCCAACGGAAGCTGTTGGTTGTTGTGCTGGTGCATTCATTTTTTTTGCAGTTAATTTAAGAGGCTCAGATATATTTTTTTTAGTAGCAGAATCCCAAGCTGTACCATGTAAGATGACTTTTTCATCGGATGTTGTAAAAAACACCGCATTTTTCCCATTAGGTGCCTCAAGAATCCAAGAAGTTAAACCTCCACTAAAGGGTTTAACTTCTTTTACTTTGCCCATTTTTTGCATCTTAGAAGTAAGGTCCTGAGATGGTGCAGCGTAAGTAGAGATTGTAATAATACTAATAGCGCAACTTGCTACTATTTTAGTGAAATTATTTAAAAGCATTTTAGAGTATTACCTTTTAAGCCATGTTTTAATAGTATAGTTAAAATATGGTTTTAAAAAAATAGTTAAATAAAAAAGACCGGTGTTTTAATACCGGTCAATTATAACTTATAAGTATAAGACTAAAACCCTTTTTGCTTGTTTTTTTGTATTTCATCCTGTGGTATTTCTACACTCACCATATCAAAAACATGATCATCACTATACTTAAAATCATCTTTATAATTGTTTTTAGAGTTATAAGATCCGTTGTTTAATTCCTTGTCCGTAAACTCTACTACTCGAATAATACTGTTTACATCTTCAGCAGCTTTTTGTCTAGCTTCAGTCATGGCAAAACTCAATAATTCGTATTCAAAACCAACAAGACCAATGTTAAAGTCTGGCTCTTCTAATGGCTTCCCTAATTTCACCTCAATTAGATAATGCGAGATTGGACCTAAACCCTCACTAAACAAAGACGGTCTACCAATATTCTGTATGAATGCGTATGCAGTTCGATTGTATAGTTTTAACCAGCGTATATCTGTTGGTGGCATTACACCTAGCTGTCTTGCTGTTAATACAACCTCACACAAAATAGTTCTTACATATGCATGGTTATTAAAAATCTTAGTAGCAACGGGATGTTTAATGTATTTGTGAATTCTTTTTCTAAGGAAGTCAAAATTAAACCCTACAAGCTTACGATCGCCCTCAACATACTGATTTTCAATTGTAAACAATGGGTTGCTAGGTATATTTTTTGTGCAAATATCCCAATAGTAATTAATTAATGTTGTTGAATCTTTTTTGATTTTACGGAACTCTTTATCATCCATAGATTCATCAGTCGCACATGCTACTGGTAAATACAAAGCTAGCAAAATTGTATCAACATCGGATAAATACGATAATTCATCGGGTGTTGTTTCTTTTGAACTATCAAGGGTTATCCAAAGATCCCCTAGTTGTGCACGTAAGACATTTAAAAACTTCTCTTCATCTATGATAGGTACTGTTTCGCTTTTATCATTATATTCTTTCGTTACTCCGTTGATTGTAATGTTCACAAGGCGCTCTTTTGTTCCTGTAATTAACTCATGCCTATTTGCAAACTCATAAGTTGAATCAAGCGCTTTAAAATGACCATTGTTCGTATCATATTTTGACAAGTCTAATGGACCAAAAACCTGTAAGTGTCTTTGGTTTGGAATTTGTTCCTCTATGAACTCTTCTAGGTTCATGCTTTTGATAAAGCCCCGTGCTGGATGCTCGCTGTTGAAGCGGTCATAAGCTTTCTTTATCCAAGGTGTTGCCAGCAAAAATATTAATAAATTCCATGCTTGACTGGCTTTTGAAATTTGAAAAATAGTGACTTCGCTAAACTTATTTTGACAAAATAATGGAAGCCAATTGTTTGTTGGTTTACATAGGTGTTCTGTTGAATACACCAACTCACTTAGTAAAGGTACGTAATTAAGCCCGATAGCTTTGAATAGGCTATGTATCCACCATAGAGGAATAATTAAAATGCCTTTTGTGTATACTAAAAACCCTACAATTTGAGGTTTATAAGCAAACCATACAGCCAAAAAAGCCACTAAAACCATAACAACAGTAAATATATAAATATGATTCTCATGTACAAGCTTATCTTTTGGATCTGCCATTTTATACCCTATTAATATGTGTATTGTTGAGTATTATATAGTTAATATTGGTTTTAATCTAATTCCCCTTAAACCTTTTAAGGATTTTAAGTATGGTTTTAAGATGTTGACTAAAGTGGCACTTAATACCTTTTAAAGCTTAAATCAGGTCAACCTCAACACTAAGCCAGTATTCTTGGTCAAATACTAAAAAGAATGAATAAGAAGCCCTCCCCTACTAGACATTTAAGTGTATTAATCGCCTATATTATAAATTTCTCTATAAATATTGTTGGTAGTCTTTTTAGTGAATAGGGCACTCCCCTACTCAGCTAATATAGATCATTTTCAGTTGTGCATTTCACTACGTCTACTCATTTGTTTAACTGTAAGTAGTAGTAAGCCCTCCCCTCTTCTTGGCAACTCCCCTGTTATCAGTCTGATAATGAAAAAACCACGATTAGGAATCGAAAGCCATTATCAGCCTGATAATGAAAAAACCAACGATTAAGAATCTAAAGCCGTTATCAGTCTGATAATGAAAAAACCAACGATTAAGAATCTAAAGCCGTTATCAGTCTGATAATGAAAAGATCAACGATTAAGAATCGAAAGCTGTTATCAGCCTGATAATGAAAAAACCACGCTAAGGAATCTAAAGCTGTTATCAGCCTGATAATGAAAAAAACCACGCTTAGGAATCGAAAGCCATTATCAGTCTGAAAATGAAAAACAACGATTAAGAATCGAAAGCCGTTATCAGTCTGATAATGAAAAAACCACGCTAAGGAATCTAAAGCCGTTATCAGTCTGATAATGAAAAAACCACGATTAGGAATCGAAAGCCATTATCAGTCTGATAATGAAAAAACCAACGATTAAGAATCTAAAGCCGTTATCAGTCTGATAATGAAAAAATCAACGATTAAGAATCGAAAGCCATTATCAGCCTGATAATGAAAAAACCACGCTTAGGAATCTAAAGCTGATACCAGTCTGATAATGAAAAAATCAACGATTAGGAATCGAAAGCTGTTATCAGACTGATAATGAAAAAAACCACGCTAAGGAATCTAAAGCTGTTATCAGCCTGATAATGAAAAAAACCACGCTAAGGAATCTAAAGCTGTTATCAGCCTGATAATGAAAAAAACCACGCTAAGGAATCTAAAGCTGTTATCAGTCTGATAATGAAAAAAACCACGCTAAGGAATCTAAAGCTGTTATCAGTCTGATAATGAAAAAATCAACGATTAAGAATCGAAAGCCGTTATCAGTCTGATAATGAAAAAACCACGCTAAGGAATCTAAAGCTGTTATCAGCCTGATAATGAAAAAAACCACGCTTAGGAATCTAAAGCTGTTATCAGTCTGATAATGAAAAAAACCACGCTTAGGAATCTAAAGCTGTTATCAGTCTGATAATGAAAAACACATAAGATATGGACACATGTTAGGCATATAGATTGAAAAAGTTAAAATATATTAAAAATAAAGTGAAAAAGTATTTTAAATATTTTTCAAATATTGTATTGTTTGACTTTACTTGAAAGGTGATTGAAAAATGCAAAAGAACTCAGGAAAAACTTATATTTGTACAAGCATCCATTTTAAAGGTGGTGTGGGCAAAACAACATCTACAGTGAATTGTGCTGCTAAGCTTGGAAAATTAGGTTATACGGTTTTAGTAATCGACTTAGATAGCCAACGTAATGCAACAAAACATATTTCAAATGTTCCAGATATTGACGATATAGATGGCACTCTAAAAGATATTTTTGAAAACTATAAAACAATTAACATCCACGATGTTATACAAGGTCCAGATAAAACCAACTTTGAAAATGTATCTTTGATTCCTTGTGCTAAAAACATTCGTGATGTTGAGATCAATATTCAACGTTCTAGTCCAGTTCCTAATGAAATTATTAGAAGTGTATTAAGAAAGATAAAAGGGGATTTCGACTTTATTTTGTTAGATTGTCCACCGCGAATGGAAACTTTAACTTTTAATGCTTTGTTAGCATCAAACAGTTTATTAATTCCATTACAGGGTGAATACAGTATTCAGGGTTTGGAAGATATACTTAACTCTATGGATGATTTAGAGACAAGCAATCCAGATTTAAAAATTCTATCGCCAGTACTAAACTTTTATAACAAGCGTAATACAGTGGATCTTACCTTGGCTGAAGATATTCGCAATGAATATGCTCAACCAAAATTACAAGAAAAACTGGTAAATAAGGAATTAATCTGTATTCCAAATGCTACGGTTTTTAGTCAAGCATCATATGTTAAGTGTTCCGTATTTGATCTGGATGCTGGAAAAGAAACACCAGCAAAACAAGCAATTAATCAACTTGTAGATCTAATGGTTTCTGAATACAAAAAATTATAAGGTGCTGATATGAACTTTAAAGACAAAGTAAAAAGCATGAAAAAAACACCTGTTGCTAATGCAACAGGGAGTGACGCTCAAGTTACTGATGTAAAAGAAAATACAGCGACTCCAGCCATAGAAGAGGGGAGTCTTAACCCACTAGCTAAGCGAGAAACAAAAAATATTGTTAGCGGATCTCATTTAGAATCAATCGACATTGATTTAATTGATCCATCACCTTATCAACCACGTATCATGAATAAACGTGTATATGAGAAGTTGCCAATTTTGGCTGCTGATATAGAAATTAATGGACAAATTAACCCAATTACTGTTCGACAGAAGGGTAATCGTTACGAGTTAATTGCTGGTGAGAGACGTTTTAGAGCAATTAAAGAGATTTTAAAGCTAAAGAGAATTACTGCTTTAGTTAAAACATCTATGAATGATGATAAAGCTGCTATAACAGCTTTATTGGATAATACTGCTAGACATAATCTTACAGATTTTGAAAGCATATTAAAAATCAAGCAATTATGTGAAGAGTTCGGTTATCCTTTTGAAAGTTATGAATTTGTTACTGAAAAATTTGCGATTGATAAGTCGAAGTATTTCCGTCTCAAATATATTCTAGACTTACCTGAGTTCATTTTGGACTCTTTGAACGAAGATCCTGAGCTAATTTCTGGATATATTGCTCAAGAAGTGAATACCGCAATAAATAAAGCTTTAGAAACTAAAACCGAAAAAGCAATTTTCGACTTGTTAAGACCAGAATGGGATAAATACGTTGAAGAATTTAAATCCACGGGCAAGCGTCATAAAGGATTTATAGCTATTTTGAGTGAAGAAGAAAAAGCAAATAAGGCGACTAAGCCTGAAAAAACTGAAGAAGCTACTACTGAAGAACAATCGAGTAAGAATAAATTCGATTTTAAAACAGATAAGGGCGTTAAATTTGGTTCTATGAGTTCTGAATGTGGTACCAAAGGTAAGAGTGTACTTAAGTTGCGAGTAGCCTTGGATGCCGATATTACAGAAGAGAAAGCTAGAAAAATTGAAGAGTTTTTTAAGAGCTTGAATGATTGAAGTTTCAAAACTTTGAATGAAAAAAACCGGCATTGCCGGTTTTTTTATAATAGATCTGGATTAAAAGTCTTGTTAAGCCAATCCGAATTACTTGGATTGGTTACTGGTTTTGATTCAGATACGTTTTGACTTGGTTTAGCATTGTTAATTTCGGATGTTTCGGTATTTTGAGATGTTTCAACGGTAGGGGAGTGGTCCTGAATGTTTTTATGTTCAGTATGTTTAGCTTCCTTTATCTTAACTGCTTTTTGAACAGGAACCTCCTTGCTCTTGATAGAATCAGTTACGGGCTTTTTAGGTGATTGTTCACTTTTCTCCTTACTACTTTCTGGTATTTGTATGGTGATATGATCAAGATACTTTTTTTCAAGATATTCAATATCATACACATAGTAAGCAGTATTAAACTTGGAGTATGTTTCAACACAAGTACTTAAACCAAACCTTAATAGGAAAGAATTGACAGAATATAGGCTTGCCATATCCTCATTAACTTCATACAACTTATAAAGGTATGAAAGCTCAATTAGAACCGCTATACCAGCATGTAAAACAGCAGTTATGTAATTTCTACGAAGCTTTCCTTGAGGATGTTTTTTAATTGAATTAAATAGTTTTTGATTTGCATTTTTATCTATTTTCATTCGTACAGGCTGTGCAAACATCTCGTCTATTTCATTTTGCACTGGCGCATTTAGAAAAATCTTCTGCTTGTCAGTACAAAAGATAAATCCCAAATACAGCAGACTTAAACTAAAAGCGTTTAAGTCTAGACCTGGTAGATTTCTATTAACACTACTAATCACATCAAGATCTTCTCTTGTTAAGTGAATTAATTGATAGGATAGTTGTATGTAGTTTGAATCTGTCATTTGATTTCTGCGTACATTTTATACATGTATTTAGCTAACTTATATAAACCTTTAGCATTGGCGTACTCTGGTGATTCTGCGATTCTTACGTTCGGTAAGTCGTACTTTTCTTTAATCTCTTTTTCAAGAAAAGCTGCACCGCCTCCACAAAATAATACTAATGCTAAATCATCTCCTCCACCGATCTGTTTAGAGATAAAGTTATTTAATTCGATCATGAATTCGTTTTTAGCTTGCTGAATTAAACCTCTAATATCTTTGGCTTGAGATCCTATACCATAATTTCCAGATTTTAGTGCGAAATCTAGCCAGTTAGCGTTAACCGTTTTATAGCCAGATTCAAGAATTAAGCTAGTGATTCGTTCATAGATGGTAAGAATACCAAGGTTACGTGATGTAGAACGATGGCCATCAAGCATGTTTCCTCCATCTAATGTGACTACAATATCAGTGGTTTTACCGCCAATATCGATTACAGCACATTCAGAACTTATTAAAAGATCACTATCTTCTGACCCGTTTCCGTGTACATCAATAATCTCATTAAAATAAGCTGTTTGAGCTTCACATTTAACAATATGTCTTTTAATGATATTAAGCGGTTTACCAGCTTTATGATCTTTTAAGTTGTAGCAAACATCACCATTGAGTAGAAAATTAGTTTTCATATCAATAAGTGGCATGTTTTTGGTTTTTTCAGGTGTGTAATAGCGACTAACAGGAAGTGAAGTAGCGATTGCAAACGCTCTACCATCATATGTTCCGATATGGTCAATATAGGCCTTAATTGCCTGGTGTATTAGTGCCTTGTTATATTCAGATGTCGGGTATTCATCTGTTCTGGTATCTAGAGGAACACTACTATTGATCTTCTTACCAACTGTATAAAGGTTTTCATTAACTTTAACCACATAATAGTCAGTAGATTCCTCTTCGCCAGTGAGGACTTTTCCTGAATAAGCAATACTAGGAATAGTCAGTTTGATTTCATTTCCATCTGGATCTAGACCAGCATAAAGCTTTGTACCGCCATGTCCATCATCAATACCTAGAACAATATAACGTTCTTCAATCGCTGGTTTTTCATTTTGAGTATTTTTCATAAGTTTACCTTTCAATTTTTCAAGATTTACAACGAGTAACGTCTTCTACCGCGTCTAGTGTATTTATTGCCCCCAAAAACTAAGCGTCTAAGAGCAGAGGGGATATAGCTGTATTTGTATTTAAATACTTTTTCAATAACCAATGTTGCTACTATCAAGCCGATGAAAAGCATAAGTTTGAATAAGGAAAACTTAATAACAACAGCTAGAAAAGGTATAAACAAATATCCGTTTAAACCGCCCCATAGGATTAGATTTAATCTAAATTGCGACCAGTGTGCATATTGATCATCCATATTCGCCTCTTAATAAATCAGTTTGTAATAGTAGTCTTCATGCAAACGACCAGCTTTGAGTAGATCGTCAGCTTGTTTCCTGAAACTCTTACTGATGTTTGGATCTGAACCATCAGAATTAATCATTAACTCTCGAATAAACTTCTGTTGAGCATGAATATCATCAATTAAAAGCAATTGTTCTTTAAGTTGAGGTGATAAAATTAAGTGTTCCCTTACAGCAAATACCTTGCCGTTCACATCTTTAACAAGACGTTGAGCAATCAATGTATAAACTGAACCAATAATGTCAGCTGCAGCCTGAAGATGTTCTTCATGCTTAAAGCGCTTCAACATACGTGGAATAATTTTGTCTACTGTGGTTGCGTGAACCGTTGCAAAAACAGGGTGGCCAGTTAAAGAAAGTTCTAGAGCTGCAGAAATTGTTTCTTTATCTCGCAATTCACCGATTTCAACTGCAGCAGGACGTCTACGCATCGCCTCTCTATTTGCATCCGCAAAAGTCTCGAAGTTATTGGGGATTTCACTTTGACTAACAATACTGTGTGTGCTTTCAATTGCGTCATACTCGTATTCGATAGGCTCATTGTGAGTTAAAATATTTCCACGAATATGAGTATTATTTTCCAACACATAGCGAATATTTGAAGCTAGTGTTGTACTTTTACCAGAACCAGTGATACCGCCGATGATGTAGCAACCATTGTGAGGTAGCGATCTATTGATGAAATCTTCATCTAAACCCACTTTTGAAAAGTGAGGGGGGATGCCAGAAATTGTACGTAACGTTATCTGAAAAGAATCTCCAGATCCACGATACGAAGTTCGAGATACGTTCACACGAAAGTTATAACGAGTTTCCTTACCTGAAGCGTCTTTCTGCAGAATACGATATGCCTTATTAATAAACTTATTATTAATAAGGACTAAGTAGGCATTTTCATCAGCAATCGTTCTTAGGATGTGTAAAGCTTCATCACGATTGATAATACGGTGTGTTAACGAATATAAGTCCAAGTCTTTCATCATTGTGATGGGGCGATCTGGACTAATGAAAATATCTGAAGCACCATGAGCTAATGCTTCATATAGAAGACTTTCAAATTCATCGCGACTTTTAAACCCTTGTTTCGGATCTTTGTATGTCGTTATGGCTGTTAATGTAGCCAAACCAAAACCACGACTAGAATCGTAGTCTTTGCGAATGTCTTTGGTAGCTGTCAGAATCTTATTTTCAGATCCTTTAATCTTGTTAACATCAAATAATGCAGATTTTGCTTTTAATGTCGAAACCTTCATTTGCATTTAAAACTTCCAATTGAGTTAGCGAACTTAAGGTTCGCTAACAAGGTTAATTTTTGGAATTTGATAGCTAGGTGCAATTTGTTCAGGTTGGAGAATTGGTTTCCAAGTTTCAATATTTGAATTGAACTGCGGTAATTGTTGGATTTGAAGCAATTTCATATCAAGAGCAATAGTGTCTTGTGTAGAAGTAACAGCCAGTGATTGACTGCTAATTGCTGGCATTGATAACTTGCCCTCTAAAACAAACTTATGGAAAGTAACCATCCCCAAATAATCTCGTTTAAGACGATCTACTGCATCTTCAACAATATTTCGGCCCTCAACTAAACCCATTTCATAAGACTTAGCAGCAGTCTCTTTCCATATTTTTCGTTCTTGTTCGTTAGCTGGTAACATTTCTTTCGGAATGAAAGTCACGTAATCAACATTGCTATCAAGTGTAGGGAAAACAAGGTACTGACGCCAATCAGGTGCACGAGTACTGAAACGAGCTTGTTTCAAGATTTTATAAGTCTGCTTAGTCGTCTTGTACGACATGGCATTAGGTGTCTCAGTTACATCTTTTGATTCAATAATAACCGGGGGAACAACAACACCTTTGATCATGTAAGGTTTAAAGTTAAAGATTGTATCAAGGTTACGCTCTTGGCTTTTGATGACCTCACGAGAGTTGCTTAAATACGTATTGATCCCTAACTTAATACCTTTTTGCTTAACCAATTCAAGCATGGCTTCATAACGAGCTTGCTGTTCAACATTACTAACATGAACTTCTAAAGAAGACTGGTTAGATGGGTTTAGTAGCTCTTGTAATGAAGCATTATTAGAGTAGTCCATAAAAACTCCAGATATTTATAAAAGGATTTAAAGGGTGTTAGTTATAAGTCAATAAAATACTTTTATTTTGATGATCTAGAGTTATCGAAGCAGTATTTAAATATGCAGAAATATTGCGTAAAGCTTCTACACCCGTAACACGCTTTTTATTAAAATTAACAATTGGAAGCTCATGGGTAGGACCAGCTTCTACAAAACGGTATCCGTATTGGCTAGAAATACTTTTAATTAAAGGTATTGGATCGCCTATGTAGTCGATATTTAAAAGGTCATGGTTGATGCTACCTTGTTTCTTCTGAGCAGTTTGCATTTGAATTGCAGTAGAGTTCTTTAAATTCTGTTGTGCAATTAAAGCCTCTTGAGATGCTTCAGATATAATAGATAAAGGGCTTGCTACGTTTAATTGCGTTACATCACGACTAGCACATCCAGACATCATTAAACCAATTGCAAGAACGCTTAAAAGCTTTTTATTGTGCTTCATTTTTACTCCGGATTAAGTGGGTATAAAGACAAAATGATTTTAGTCTAAAAACTTTTAAAATGCACTTTATTAATTATAAAAAACCCCTTAAAAGGTATAAAGCCGACTTTTAGACACTCGCTTAAACCTAATTTATAAGCTTTAACGTATATCTAAGGCCGTTCTTTAGGCAGTCGTACCTGGCCTAAACAAGACAAATCTGTAAAAAATACTCTTTTTAGGTGCATTGTCTGTCCAAAACAATGCTTTTTTTTAGTAGTACTTATCTGAAATAGAAATACAACGTACTTTTTTCAATCAATTGTAGAGAGTAAATGAGCTCTTATAGTTTGCTAGACGTCTTTTATAATCCTTTATAGTCTTATTCTTTCTTTTTATTATCTTTATTGTTCTTTTTTTAGAATAAATTTTATACAGAAAATAACAAACTAGATTTAGTTTATTTTTTACTTAAAATATTGTTAATACTGTAATTTATATTTTACAATATAGAAGTACATTAATAAAGATGTTTATATACTTTTTTAATTAACAATAAAAATATTAATGTGGATAATGCAATTTATTTATAAGTCAGCTTCTTTAATATTAAATAAATTGATAAAAACTGTTTGAAGAAAAAATGCATCTTGGTATATACCATTACTAATTTAAAACTTTAAAGACATTACAACTGCTACTTATAAAAACCTACCCTATGGTTTAGTGCTGTGCATCTTAAATATAAAGTTTTACACCTTAAACACCAATTAAACTGCAATAATGATGTGCTTAGAGTCGTATTTATCCCTAAAAATTTAAGGCATCAGCACTGGCAAAAGACTATTGAAACTACGCATATCAAGCACTTCACTGTAAAAAAGGCCCACTGTGTTTTTATGATTTCTCAACTTCATTTTTTTGATTTTTCCACTGTACTAACAAGAGAGGAGTCAAAAAAGACATTTGCATTTATTGGGCTTAAAAGTGAAAAACATTTTGCTTAAAGTGAAAAACGTTTTAACGAGTACTTTTAGAAAGGTGTTTAACGTTGTAGTATGTGCTCATGTTTTGCATGTGGATTAAGGGTGGTAGTGGTGAGCAGTTTTGAGAATCCTAATAGCTATCCAAAGACATTAAAAGAATATACAAGTCGTATAGAAGATTTTCCGTATTCTACTAAGACTAAATATGATATTGAGCTTAAGCAAAAGATTGATAAACATTTAGATAGTTCAGAGCTAGATTTAAAAATGTTATATGAAAACATATATTCTGAATTTAAAACTAAATCTGAAAATGGATATTATGCGGAATCTACATTTAGAACTTATCGTGCATATTTAGTATATGGAATCGGTCTAAAGCTTAATGAGCTAAATAATGGCTCTATTAATGATGAAGATATAGATGCTGGTTTTGATGAATATTTTTTAGAAGAACTATATTTAAGAATCATTAACACAAAATATACAGCTAACAAGGACAAACCTAAGCGTACTTCTGAGCTGAAAACAAAGTACTTTGAACGCACGTTTTACAACTACTTGGTAAGAGAATTCGAACATAAGAACGAGAGTAACACTAGGGTTAGTGAGTTTGATCGGATGATGGTTGCTTTTGTTGATGCCAATCTTGTTGTTGGATTGCGTCCTGTTGAGTGGTTTTCCGTTTCATTCTGTTGTGCAGTAAAAGGACCAAAACTGATCATGATTGTGGAAAATGGCAAGGCTACACATGGTCGGGCTAATGGACTTAAAAGGTATTTAATACTTGATGACCTTAAACATGAAGATCAAGAAAAGATATACCTTTACTGGAACTTGCTAAATAGGTATGTGAGAAAGGTAACTAGTTTAAATAAAAGTAGTGGCTATACCTTTGGATGGGATGAAAAACAGACTTTTATTAAAATACTGCAAGAGCGTTTACGTTTAAGTTATATCAATTACTTTAAACTTAGAGGCAAGGTTTTAACTAATGAAGATCAACGACCTACTTTATACAGTACAAGGCATCAATGTATTGCAAATGCTAAGGTAAAGGGTATTGATAAGTTTGTGATAGCTGGTGCTTTTGGACATGCTGGTAAAGATACTGCTTCTAACTTTTATGGGCGAAAGTGGAGAGGCCATAGTGGTTTTAGTATAAAGCCTACTTTAGATTCTATTGAAAACGTTAATGGTAGCCATGAATTTGTTAAAACACTTTTAGCTAATAACCTAGATACCTTTTATTATTTTGATCTTAATATAGCAAATGAGTTTAATACCGACTATTATAAGGACGAATTAAAGTCGGGTTTAGTGATTGACTAAATGGATAACTCTAAAACTAATTTGACTACTTCAACATGGGGCTCTCCTTACGCTGAAGTATCAATAATAGGTAAAAGAAAATACGCAAGGCTTTTAAGAGTGTTGGTTGGTACGTTTGCCTCATTGTGCATTTTAACCGTTTTAACAACGCTTAGTTTTGTGGCTTTTAAACTCACCACAACAGATTTCGAATCTATGGTTTTTGATGACGGCACACCAGTTAAGTGTGTGCTTAGCTCTAAATCAGATCGTCCAATTCCATCTGTTATATATCAGCCAGCGAAATAGGAGTGCTGTTGTGTCTAAAGACAAATCTAATGAAAACGCTGAAATAGGTTCTTGTGATCCTAGTCTTTGGCTAAGAAAACAGGTGGATGAAAAAGATAAGGAGATTGCAAAGTTAAGACGATGGCTTGTTTTCGTGTTTTTCGCTTTTATCGTGAGTGCTGTTCTTGCGATGATTATTTTTGCTGCCTTTAATGCATACCCTAAAGTTAAAGCTGTTCAAACAGTAGATAACTCGGTTATCTGTCCAATCGAAGCATCAAAAAACCCTCGCGTTACTGACGTTGTTATTTCTGAATTCGGTAAGAGTGCAATACTTTCTGTCTACAACTTTGATTTCTTGAACTGGCGTGACGTTATTAACAATGCTGGTTCAATGTATTTCACTGAGGGCGGTAAAGATTCATTGATGAAGCAAATCGCTCAATCACAAACAGTTGGCACAATCGTACAAAACAACCTAACGATGCGAACTACTGCTACTGATGTTCCACAAATCGAAAACCGTGATTTACATGCTGCAGAACCTAGTTGGACTGTTCGTGTTCCTATCACTACTCAATTCTTTTTAGGTGACAAACAACCTAAAGAGACTCACCGCTTCATTGCGACAGTTACTATTGTTGAGCATCCACGTTCTTATCTGAACTACAACGGTATTGCTGTTAAGACAATTACGTTAACTCCAGCGCGTTAATTGGATGAAACTTATGAAATTGAAAAAATTATCTTTGGCTCTTTTTGCTTCTACTGCATTAACTACAATAGTTAATGCTGCTGATATGCCCCCGAATACTTTTGCGGATGCTCAATCTCCTTTGGTTGCACCTGAGGTAGTTGATACAGCATCGGAAATTGACAGACAGGTTCACAACCTTGTTGGTTTGCAGTTCACACCTGAGCAAACAAAAATAGTTAAAGGACTTTTGTTGCAACAAAAACGAAGCCTTTCTAGTCCTTATGTAAATACGCCACAAGCGAAAACCCGTAGTTTGGGTATTTCATTAAACCCTGGTGAGGAACCGCCAGTAATTCGTTTAAGCGCTGGCATGCTATCTACTATTGTCTTTACCGATTCTTCAGGCAATCCATGGAACATTGAAAAGATTTCTTTGGACCGTGGACGTTTCTCAGATGGTTTGGGTGAGCAAAACGAAAAAGAGCCAGACGAAATCCCTGAAACTAACATCCTTTCAATCGAACCATTAGATCCAGCTGCTTTCGGAAACGTAACGGTCACATTAAAGGGATTGGGTGCTCCAGTAATTTTGATGTTAGCTACTGGCCAACGTGATTTAGATGTTCGTGTAGACGCACGTATACCTGGTCGAAGCCCAACAGCCAAAGCTATGTATTCAACAGGCAATCAAACATCGATTATTCCAGATGGTGTGAGTTTGCAATTTATGGATGGCTTGGCGCCTGAAGGTGCTGTCGAAATGCGAACCGATACTCCTAATGTCCGTGCTTGGAAGTTTGGTGGCTATATATATGTGCGTAGTAACTTTGGTGTTATTCAACCAGCCTTTTTGAGTTCTTTCCGCGCTAACAACGGTATGAAGATTTTCCGTTATGAAGATTCTGAAGATCTGAAATACATCACATTTTCAACGACTGGCGGTACACCTAAAACTGTTTACCTCGAAGACGCATTTTAAGTCATTAAGTGAGAAGTAAAAATGGATTCAACGAACCAACAAAATAACCCGAATGACATTGAAGAGAATTCTAGTCGTAGCACTGAAGTAGGTACTACCGATGAAACTATTATTTCTGCAAACCAAGTTCATTCAGAAGAAGACCAACCTAAAAAACTGAAAAATACAAGTATTAAAACTGCTAACAAAAAACGTGTTTTTGCAGATACGCGCTTTCGCGTTGTTGCAATTATTGGTTTGGTAGTAGTTGGTGGTTTAGGCTTTTTTATGTTTAACCCAATGGGGAAAAGTGACCAACTAGCTTTAGATAATCAGGTTGCTATTGCTACACCAGGAATCCAAGGACAGGGTACAAATGTTATCCCTCCTGAATACGTAGAATATGAACGTCAAAAACAAGCTGAAGAAGCTGCTCAAGCTGGCAAAAATGGTGAAAGCTATTTACCCGAATTTAAAACAGTTGCAACACAAGATCCAAACGGCGATCTGAACGATCAGAATTTTATTACAGGTCCAAATGGGCAACCTGTAAACGGTTCTGCAAAAGGTGGTACACCAAACATTACGCTTGAACTTGACCAGATGGCCAGAGCTAATATGGCAAATCAAGGTGGTGCTTATGGTGGCGCATTACCTCAACCAACTAGCGGTGGTCTACCACAACAACCACAAGCACAAAACGGTGCTAATCAAAACGCACCGATTTATCAAACTAACTACGCGCAACAATATGAACATGCTTCATCTGCTGCTAATGATGTTGCTAATGTATATGGCCAACAAGCAGCTGCTAATGCAGAACGTAATGTTGCAACGCGTGAATTAAGTCAAACTGCTTTTGTTGATCAACTTGCTGCGTTTTCTAATACAAAGAACAAGGTCAACGGATATTCAACATATAAATATTCACACAACACTAAAGCATCGGAAGGGCAACAAAACCTTGGAAGCTTGAACGTTGCGAAAACGACTAGCGAATCTACTAAAGGACTAGCAATCATTAAAGCTGGTACAACAATGAAAGCGCGTTTAGATACAGGTGTGAATACTGATAAAGGTAAAAACCTATTTGCTACTGTTATTGGCGGTAAATTTAACGGCGCAAAACTTATTGGTACTGTTGGTCTGAATACTGCGGATATTGAATTTAACTTTACCCGTATGTTGTTTAAGGGCGAAGAGTATGCAATCCAAGTACGAGCTTTAACTCTTGGAACAAAACAATCGGGTATGGCTGATAAAGTCCAAAAACACACTTTGCAAAAGCTTGGCGGTATGGTTACTGCTGGAATCTTTGAGGGGTACGGACAAGCCTATCAAAACATGGGTACAACCCAAATCACAAATACTGGCAATGTTGTAAGCACGAAGGAAGAGCCAAACGATAAAGAAATTGCCGGGAACATCATTGGTAACGTTGGTACGGAAATGGCGAACATGGCACGTACATCAACAGTTCGACCAACTACGTATATCGTTAACAGCGGAAAAGTATTTGAAGTCTTTTTTGATGCTGACGTAACAACACCGAAAAGTAAGGGGTAAGCGATATGTCTGATAATCAAATGACTGCTGAACAGGCAAAGAAAAATTTAAAAGATGCTGAAGGCAAACCCCAAAAAGGCGAAGGTGGTGCGAAGGGTGGTATTCCTCCAAAACTTCTTATTGTTATTGGTGTTATTGCCTTAATTATGATTGGTACTTTTTTTTGGATACAAATGAGTAAACCAAAAGACGTCAGCACGGCAGTTGCTCCAGAACAAACACCGGAATCCATTGATACTGTTGGTCAAGGCATTCAACAAACACAAGCAACATACAACCAAAATCAACAACCTTTACAGGACAATAGTATTGCTGATGATACGGCGTTCATTGTTGATGAAAATATTGTGTTTAAAGATCCTACCACTGGTCAATACATGATTATGTACAAATCCATGTCGTATCCGATTGATTCTGATCTAGGAAAAGAGGCAATTAGCTTCTATCAAAGTCAGGGTACGAATGCACTTGTTTTATTACAACGTTTGCAAGAAAAAGAGCAAGCGCAAGGGCAAGTACAAAACGGCGAACAAACTGCAGTTGCTCAATCAGAAACCAAAATCAAAAATGAACAACTGAAAGCTGAAAATGACGATCTTAAAAACCTTGTTGAATTGCAAGAACAGGCAATTAAGGAGTTAAAGACTAGTTTAATAACAATAGCTAAAGACCAGGCCAAGCAAAAGGCTTTAAGTACATCGGGATCTAAAACCTTATCAATTCCAAAAGGTGCAAAACGTTTGGATGCTTTTGCGGTTGTAGGCGATCGTGCTTGGATGACAGATTCTCAAAACCATACATATACAGTCTATGTAGGTCAGAAGATGCCAGACAATCGCACGGTCTATGCTGTTGACGAAAACGAACAAGCCATTTGGGTGAAATAAGGAAAATAGCGTGGATGCATTAGATATAGTTAAAGCGATATTAAACATATACGGTCCACTACTAAGCTTTATACGCATTTGCTTTGTTGTAACGGGGTTGGTGATTACTGGCACGGCGCTTTTTGACTTAGTGCAAGCATCATCACCTCAACAAAAGTTCTTTGGTCATGGAATGAAAGAGCCTACCACTGGTGGGGCATTGTTGAAGATTCTTATCGGTGGTGCTTTTGCATCACTTGGATATGACGGATATATCATTGGTGCACTAGGTTCTTCATTGTTTGGTGGTAATGGCATAGAACTTGTAACGGTACAAAGTTACTTGCCTGATGCTGGTGCTAATGATTTAGGTGCATATATCGTTACGGCGGTTGTAGGTTTTACGCAACTGGTAGGGATTATAGCGGTAGCTCGTGGCTTATATGGTTTTGTAGAGAAAATTGATGCTCAAGGCAATGCGACATACCGCAAAGCATGGGTTTTAATTATAACAGGTGTATTATGCGTATACGTTCAGGACGTACACAATGTCTTTGTTAATACCTTTGGAACACAAATAGGAGGAACCTTTTTTACAATATTTTAAACAATCTTCTTAAAATAGGGTGAGAGTTTCTTAAAAACATTGTATAAGATATTGAAGATATTTAACGAGAAGTTTAAAATTAAGCAACTTAAAGCAATAGGGTTTTAAGAATGTTTAATTACAGTGCGGAGATTAGCTCCCGTATATTAAATAAAAGGAAAATGCCAATGGTATCATTAGTAAAACACTCAGTTCGCACTGTAAAAGCGACTGCATTCCGCGCAAAAGTAATGTTTTTAGCCTTTGTTTCTGCATTAATGGGTCAAGTTGCATATGCAAACACTGGCACATGGAACCCAGGTAGTACAACTTATGGTAAACACAATGCTGGTTCTGATGCGAATGAAATCTTAGGTCGTGGTGAAACATTAGGTCAAAACGTTTATAAATTCTTAATCGTAGTGTTCATGGTGCTTGGTTTAGGCTTAGTTGGTACTGGTTTGTATATGATGTATACATCAGAAGAAGATCAACAAAAGAAAAAGAAAACTGCTTGGATCTGTATTGGTGTAGGTGGTGCGTTATCAATCGTAGGCTTCATCATGTTCTCTGCTGCGAACACTATTACGGGTAGTAAGTAATATAATAATAAATAAGTTTAAAAGCGTGGCTTAGGCTGCGCTTTTTTTATTTTAAAAATAGTATATACATGTTTTAATTAGACCTTACTTAATAGTATTAAGGGGTTTAAGTGAAACATATAAACCGTAAGTTTGGTATTTTAAGACCTATTAACGGCGTAAACGACAAGCAAGAGATACGTCAAGATAAAACTATCCATGATGGTTTTAAAACCAATGAGACAATAAAGCAAATAATGTCTTCACAACCAGCTAAATGCTATTTTTGTGATTTCTATGACGAATACTTTTTAGAGCCACATCACTTAGACGGCGATCATAGCAATCATACGGCTGAGAACATTGTAGCGGTCTGTACGCTATGCCATGCACAAAACCACATCTTTGCACTATCACTGGAAAAGAAAGCTGAAATATGCGTATTGAGTACGAACATACCTCAAGAGATCTTTAATCAATATCAACGTTCATTACTGGTGTTATCGCATAAGTCTGACAACCAAGATCCTGAGCTTGCTAAGTTCGCACGGCGACATCGCCAAAGCTTGCTTGTAGAGCCGTTAAAGCGCCATCAACGCCCTAATCCTACAAAGATGTCTGAAGCAGAATACGCACGTAATATGTTTGAGGATATACAGGCGTTTAATGCGATTAAGACACGAGCCCAAAGCATTGATACCCAACTGTACTTCACGGACATTAAGTTCAACACAATGGCTGAATATGAAGAAGCCAAGCAAGAAGATATGTTGGTAGCGAACGTTGATTACGTAGACCAGCTCCGCAAGTACAAAGAGTGGTATTTGAATGCCATCAAAGAGAACAAAAACTTTTCTTTGTATCAACTCGCAAAAGCTTTGGAAAAGGTATCAGACGAAGCATACGAGAGCTTTAATCTGCCAAACCACTACATAGTATTTTCCCCGAATATCTTTACTGACGAGCAGTATGAGTACTACCAAACACTAGATGTATTTAAGGGTTTGGGTGATAAGTGAGCTCACAAAAATGACAGAATGCTTAGCAGATACCGAATACATAGATATGAGCTTAGAAGAGGTTATATCGGGCATAGTGTTACAGCCATTTAAGCCTGACATAGTGAATGATATAGCGGTATTGGATAGCGTATTTGAGACGGACATATTGAATGATGATGAATACTCATTTATTGGTCCATACATCTACAAACATTGGGAACTTGGGATAGATGCACTACCAAAGGAAACGCACGATCAGCTATCGATATTTCGCTTATGCGTTATAGGTACTGAGGCTTTCAACTTCCTGAACGATTTGTATATACCAACGACACGGGACACTGGCCATACATCTAACACGCTATTGCTACTCCATGTTGTACATATAGCGATAGGGAATCAGACAACAACTGGTGAAGACACAACGGGGCATTTTCAAGATCCACTGATTAAAGCGCTATTGTTGATGAATATCCCCGTTAACAGCGATTGTTTGCTGTTGGATGACACTTTGGTACACCTAAACAAAATAACGGCGCTGAGTGGCTTAGACGTTGAAATACAGGTTAAGCAAAGTGTGAGTGTGAAGCATAAGAAATTACTGAGCACCAACTTTGGATTTGACAATCCATTATCAATTATAAGCGTTTTGGAACAAAAGAAACTGTCTGAAGAACTGACACGCTACTTTCCGATGATACACCTACCAACGTCCGTAGAAGATGCGACAAACCAGATAGATACGGGCAACTTAAAAATGAGTTCGCTGCAAACTTATTGTATATACCAAAACTTAAAGCTATCGGTGTCTAAAGTTTTCCACGAACAGGGCTTATACCAGAACAAAGAGATCTACATAGAGCTTGATAAGGTTCACTTCCAACTTAAAAATACAGGTTCCTTAAACTTCAAGGTGGGTACTTTAGGGGAAAGCCAAGAGGTTTTAGAAACGGTGTTTTGGCAACTGCTTAATAAGGGTTTAGTGTTTGACCTAAATAGTTTTAAGAAGTATGTCGAATTAAAAGAGGACGAAACCGTTAAAACTGATGTATTTACTAATTCAAAAAATGATAATATCCATTTTAACAGTACCTACTATGAACTTTTATTAAGGTTGGTTTTAGATACAAGCTTAAAACCCTCTGTTAAAAGTCTTGAAGACGCAATTCAAAATAAGGATTTCGACAGTGCGATTAACGTTTTAAGAGAATTACCGTTTTTTAGTGCTTAATGCTTAAAGGCATGTCTAATCAAAGATAGACGTAGAAAGGTGAATTAATAAAGGTGTTTAAATGAGTAAGAAGAAAGCTGAGAAGTCTGGTTATAATAAGACTGGTTACTCCAAGATTGAAATTATATTGATGTTATTCCTACAAAGCATGAAAGCTGACGTAGAGGATTATTGCGATTTAGAAACAGTATCGGACGAACATACGTTTGTCACAAAAACTGGTGCAATGATTACGATCATCGAATATAAGGGGATTAAGAGTTTAATTAGTGGTGATGCATTCAGCCGTCAAATTGGTTTGATGACGAGCAACATGCGTAACTACTTCAAAGACCGTGGACATACGATTCATCTAGCGTTCAAAGTAGACCATGAGACGCCATACGCGATTCATGACTTGAACACCATGCAAAAGGCGACCACGGCGCGTTGTGCGATGAATCTAGACATCATCATTGATGAAATGACAGAAACCATTTCAGGCGGTGTATTTAACGAAAGCTGTTATATCGCTTTAATCTCTGAGCCAACCTTACTATCGCCAATCGATAAAGCTCAAGACTCAAAAAACCGTAAAAAGCTACTGTCGCAAATTACAATGCCAAGTACGGTCAATGCTCAAGACATGCTTAAATCATCGGACAGCTTATACGTACACCATGAGTCTTTTGTCTCACAATTCTTAAACTCACTCTCAACTGAAGAATTTCCAGCAATCTATGAAGTATTGAATGTTGTTGAAGCTGGTCTAACGATTAAAAAACAAATTGCCTCACATTCAACTTCAGATGACTTCACCTTGTCTGTGCCGATGTTGAATACACGCTTACCGATGCGTTGGAAAGAAATACCATCAGAACATGATGCGTCACACGTTTTGTATCAACCGATCTCAGAACAACTCATGACGAATGCGATCTTACCTGGTACAAGTCAAGGTTCATTCTATCCAGTGGGAAGTGTTATCACTGACGGCGTAGTATATGCGCCATTGATGGTAGATATATATCCAGCTAAGACGAATACGTTTGAAACGCTATTCCGCTTACTACACCAGGCCAAAACGCACGACACTAACGGTAACATCCGTTCTATCCCATATGCGGTGAGTTACTGTATTACTGGTGATGGTATGGCTGGAACCATGATGAAACGCACGTTATCAAGCGTTATTCACTTTATGACGGCACAAAACAAAGCCATTCGTAATGCTGGTAACATTTTGATGGCCACTAAAAATGACCTAGATCAAGTAGACACTGTTGCTGGTCTGCAAATGACCATGATGACATGGGCACCGAATACCGAAGATGGTGTAAACATTCTTGTAGGACGGCGCCAAAAGCTTTGGAAGAGTTTTGAAGCGTGGGGCGGTGCAAAAGTCATGGAACAGGCTGGCGATCCTATTTTGACTTGGGCATCACATATACCGGGCTTGATGGTACGTAATCACGCACCTATTTCACCAGCACCGTTGTTTGATGTGTTCTACATGTTACCGCTGACACGTATTAACTCACCATTCCATAAAGGGCATCAGCTCAACAAAACCTTAGACGGTAAACTGATTATTCTTGATTCGTTCTCAAATGAAGTGACTGTATGGACGACTATTAACATTGGTAAACCGGGTACGGGTAAATCGGTCACAATGAACAAAGGCATGCTTGAGGACATCATGATGCCTGGTAACGAACGTATCCCGTTGACCTATATTGTCGATGTGGGTGAGTCAAGCCGTGGGTTAGTAGAAACAGTGCAAGATTCATTGCCTGAAGAGCTACGTCACTATGCCATCTATAAGCGTATTAAAAACTCAAAAGAAGAAGCGATTAATCCGCTTGAATTCAGTATGGGCTTACGCTACCCGTTGAACTACGAAATGCGTCAAATGACAGCGTTTTTAAGTTCATTGGTAACACCGCCTGAATTGAAAGGGCAACCAGCCAAAAACACTTCTGACGTTATTGGTGCGGTCCTACGCCGTACATTCTATTTTGCTGATGATACGAATGCTGATCATAAAGCACGTAAGTACATGCGCTTTGCAGATCCAGAACTAGATCGCATCATGGAAAAACACGGACTGATTGAGCCACATTCTGAACAAGGTAAGGATATTTCTTATTACGCTCTACGTGATCTTTTCCATTCAATGAATGAGATCCGTGGACGCACGTTGGCTCACCGTTACGCAATGCCGACTATTGGCGATATGATTGAAACACTTTCTGATTCATCAATTTTAGATGTTTGGAGTGATGTTCATATTGATAATGAACGAGCACTGGACTTTTTGGCGCATCAGATTATGGCTGCACAAAATACCTATCCAGCATTCTTCTATCACACCAACTTTGACATTGGTAACGCTCGTGTAGCTTCTATCGACTTAAACGAAGTTGCGACATCATCAGATCCTAAAACTACATCGCTATTCTTCCAGATTGTACGGATGTTCATTAAACGTAAGTTCGCCGTGAGCCGTGACGATATTCCAAAATTCCCACAAGCTTATCGTGAATATGCAACCCAACTGATTAATGAGCTTCTTGAAGACCGCAAAATTATGTCTTATGACGAATTGCACGTTGCGAAAGGCGATCCAATCCTATTAGAAGAATTGGCTGAAGACGCACGTACATTGCGTAAATGGGGTGCTCGTCTTAACTTGGCATCTCACAAAGTAGAAGACTTTAAAGACTTGGTGGGCTTTGCTACGGCGTATGTGATTGTCGATCCTGGTACACGCGAATCTCGTGAAGCTATTCGTGACAGCATCGGTCTAACTCAACTAGAAATGGATGCGCTTGGTTCAGGTAACGTAGGTTTCTCAGATCAAGGCTTAACGTACTTCAGTAAAATTAAACTCGAAAAAATGGAATGTTCGGGCTTATATACCGTTTCACTTGGTCCAATCCTTTTATGGTCACTCAGTACACATCCCGATGAACGTGCGCTCCGTAACTACACGTATGACCTTATCGGTGAACGTGGTAAGGCGTTGAAGGTCCTTGCACAATTCTATCCAAAAGGTGCGAAGAACCAGATTAAGACACGGCGTACCATGATTGAGAAAAATGCCAAAAATAAAGGCACGGACTTTGACGAAAACAAAGCAACTGCTTCAGTGATTTCTACCATGGCACAAGAGATGGTTGTTGAATATCAACGCTATGAACTTGAGCAAAACATGAAGAAAAAATTACTGAACCAACGTAAGTCTGAAGTTGTTTCTTCTTAACTCCAATCAGCTATATAGATTTGCGTTAATTGGTATATACATTGAAGTGCTTGGATATGGGTAAGGTCGTTAAACAACGACTTTGCCTATTATCCTGAAGATAAAAGAGTAGGTCGCAAAGTATGGCTTCTACACAAAAATACGGCACACAAACAAAGTTCAGACCTAGTTCGCTTAAGCGTGATACACGATCAGGCTTAGAGAAAATCCATTTAAAACTTACAGCGCCAGACGGCGCTAATTATTTGGTTGGCGTTCTTGGTGCTATTGCAGTTATTTTGTTTGTTGTTCCGTTTGGCGGTGAGATATTTATAGGGATCGCGTATTACCTATTAAAACGCTACACACATCCGAATGATTACTTTTTTGAGTGGCCATTCCGTGCGCCGTTGCATTCAAACTCACTGGATGCGTCAACTGACATTACATCACGCGTAAAAGATGACGTACTGGACAATCCAAAAGCCTTTTTGGAATACGCACGTACCAATCGCGATAAGCTACAAGGTGAGGGTGTGACTTACCTTGGTCGTTGCCGTGAAACTGGTCTACCTGTTTATGCATCCAACTCCGATGACCGTACACATCAAATTGTGTTAGGTACTACGGGTTCGGGTAAAACAGAATACATGCTAGGTAACTGTGCCAACCAGTACGTACAAAACTCAGGTTATATCTTTGTAGACGCAAAAGGTGATACCAAGGCTCAACAAGACCACTATCGTTTATGTAACCGCTTTGGGCGTAATGAGGATCTATTAACGATCAACTTCATTACCTCAGGTCGTAACATGCTACGTGCACAAACCGACAAGATGACCAACTCAATGAACCAAATGAGCAACACCAGCTCAGGGATGTTGATTGAATTCTTGATCAACTTGCTTGATGACTCAGGCGGTGGCGGTGGTGACATGTGGAAAGGTCGTGCGATGGCCTTTATCGCTGCACTTACACGAGTTTTGGTCTATCTACGTGACAATGGCTTCATTCAGCTTTCACCAAAAGTATTCACGCAATACATGGAACTTGAAGCACTTGAAGAATTGGTATTTTGTCATAACGATAAATACGGGATTGACTTTGAACGTGTGGCTGAACAGCTTCAAGGCTACCTCGTTTCATTACCTGGTTATTCAAGCAACCCTAAAAAGTTAAAGAAACAAGAAACCAAAACCCGTGAGCAACACGGTTATATCACCATGCAGTTAACCAAGGCGATTAACGACTTGACGTTTAACTATGGTCACATCTTTGGTGTAGAGCATGGCGGTGATATTGATATTTTTGACGTTGTACTTAACCGCCGTATCTTAACTGTGCCATTACCAGCTCTTGAGCGTTCACCAGACTCACTCAAAATGCTCGGAAAATTAATCATTGGCTCAATTAAACAAATGATGGCTGGTTCCCTTGGTAACAAAATGGAAGGTTTACGCCGTGCCATTATTGACGCACGACCAACCAACGCCTCTACTTCATTTAAGCTATTTTTGGACGAATGGGGCTACATCGTTATTGTCGGTGCTTCGGTTTTACCAGCTCAGGCACGTTCGCTTAACTTCTCTATTACGTTCGGTGCTCAAACATTTGAAGATATTGAACGTGGATCTAAAGAGGAAGCAGCTGCTACATGGGGTAACACGACCGTTAAAGCCATTGGACGTACTACTTCGGGTGCTGAAAGTACAACATACAAATTGGTTGATGGTTTTGCTGGTGAAGAGTGGCAAGGTAAAGTTAACTCAATCAATATGTATCAAGGTCTAGTATTCAACCGTTCGGTACCACAAACAGAAGTCCAGTTCGCCAAAGAAAAACGTGTGACAATTGAACAAATTGCCGGACAGCACAACGGCGAATTTACCTTGCTCATATCAACTAAAGGGGAAGGTGGTAAAACTTCAGACGTTAAAATCGTATCAATGTTGGCGTTCTATGTGGCTGGTGATCAACCCAAGTACTTACGCTTAAATGACCTTTGCCCAATCTTCAATATCCAAAAATCTGAAATCTACGATCCTACTTTAAAAATTGAAGACTTCATTCATGAGATTGAGGAAAAACACACGCTACTGACAGACAACAATTCATCTGCCAATGTCACGGCGCTTGGTGATTTTGAGATCTGCAGAAAGCTCAATAACACCTTGTACGAAAACAACAACACGGTAAAAGACTTTACTCAAGATTTTGTACATCAGATTCTTGAAGCAAGACGTCTTGAATCCATCACACCTGAAGGGATGGCACCTGGTCAAAGAACAGTAATGTCTTCGTCCACGGCGAAAGGTGAAATCTCCAAAGAACAAAAACACCGTGAAAGTATTGTTTCAGCACAAAAAGAAGCAAGTGATAAAGACCAGACTATTGAGAACCGAAAACAGTTGCAGTACTTCGGTAGGGGTTCTGATATTTCACCTCAAGTAGAAGCTGGTGCTTACAACAATGCGGATCTTGATGCTGAATTTAATATCTATGGTGAACGTATAAGCGAACCTGAACAGGCTCAACAGGAAAGTGATGCTGAAACTGTGACTCGCGCCGTTATCACACCAATGAACTTGGACAGCTACTATGATGAATTGAAAGAGATCCTAATGGGATATGAGGATTTAACAGTAGCTCCAATTACTGAATATCAGCTTGTTCAGATACCACGCCATGTAAAACCTGAAGATCAGACACAATACATTGCGGAAAACAAAGCCAGTCTTGATCAAGCCATCTCACATAGCACTCAAAATGAAATGGAATTCGTAGAACAACAGTATGCAGCTAAGTTTGAAAAAGCTTTGATGAAAAACCCGTTCTCGCACGAATGCGTTACTTTTGAAAAATTGTTGGTGATACTTGGTTCAAAAGGTTCTTCAGCTTCATTACGATCAGGCATTACAATCAAAAAAAAGGATGACTAAACGCATCCATGTAGAAGACATAAGGCTGGTTATCCAGCCTTTAGTTTTTTTTGGTGAGCTGTTTGTACTTAATACGCCTTAATTCATCACTCGGCATGTATTGGGCTATTTCATATTCGCTCTTATACGGCGTTTCATTGAATATGGCCAATAACAACAATTGCGACAGCGGAATGGCTTCAGGCACCATCATTTCGATTAAGCGAAACTTTTCAGACGCATTCACATCAAATGCAACCAATAGCGCCGTATATGGAATGTGGCGATCTGCAAGTGATAAATCGGGGTAAATAGGTTGGTCCTAGTGCTAACGTTTGAAAGTCATACATATTCAAGCAAGAGATAGCTTTAGGTACATTGGATAGGTTCACGGCGTAAGATTCAATGTTTGAACACATATTGGCATCCAGTTTGGTTTTAACCCTAGTTTAGATGCATTTTAATATAATAACTTAGTTTTAACGTGCGTATTCTTAAACATAACTAAACCACTTCTTAAAACCTTGTTTTGTTTTAGGCTTAATCGGTATATACCATTTCATAAAAAGTTTAATGAACTGTGTTTTACCCTTTACAATTCTTAATACATCAATTAAATTGCCCTTAAATCACATCCAATATACAGGATATAGGCAATGACTAAAGAACAGCTAGACGACTTACAAACACTTGGAATGACTGACTATAAAACACGTTTACACGTTAAAGGTGTGCGAATTGTTGAAGTGCAACAGTACTCAAAGTCTGTCGATAACAACGCCGTACAACCACTTGCAACTAATACCACTCAACCGCAATTCTTAAATTAATTTTCCAAAAAAATACTTATAAGCACTTTCTGTATTAATATATCTTTATTAGTTTTAATAAAGCATTAATCAATGGAGTGCTTAAAATGTTAGACACTTTACTTTCGGTATTTTCACCAAAACATAAGCTTTATAAGAATCTCAAGCTAAAACCCTTTATTGATACCCGTTTAGTCAATTCTGACAGCATCGCCACGACCGATGTTTTCCCTTTTCATCAAATCAAAGATTCTCTTTGTATGACTGGTATATCTCCTACTAATTTTGTACCAGGCAAAAACATTGTTTTGAATCCACATGCCAAAGATAACGATTCCATCAGCTACCTTGGTCAAGATACGCAAAATCATAAGCCGATTTACATCTCTCCCTTTGCTGAAGAATTGGCTGAAGTATTTAACCCGATTTTTTCAGAAACCATTCATCTTGAAACACCATGCTTACTTGACCTATCTGAAATTGGGGGCTTCTCAAATTCCAAGTCGGATTTAAGCCAGTACCGTAGCATTGATGATTTTGTAAAAAACGCATGCCCTGATTACATTAGTGATGTGAGTATGGAAAATTTAGAACGAATGTTGTTATGGCCAGAAATCCGTTTATTGAACTCTCCAGATACAACCACTGATCATTTTTTTATCTATGGCTGGAGTCCTAAGATTTTTGTTCAAAATTCTGGTGGATCACATCACATGGCTGCTGCACATTACTTGGCTAAGAAACTGAGCCAATGTGTGCCGATTCAAGGCAAAGTAAGTTTGAATCTAATCTCAAATAAAGCACTTCAAAACTTTGATTCAAAATACGCTGCGTTCGCCGTGCCAGATGATGCATTGATTGATATGGGGAATGATTTATCAGAATCAGGGCTTGAATATCAGCTGGTGTTTTTCCGTGAACGTGAAGTTAATTTTATCTTCTTCAAAAAGAATGATCAGAATGCCCGTGTTATTTCGCTATTCAACAATCTGCATGCTTCATTGAATGGTGCATTAAAGACGGCGGTTCAAGCGCAATTCAAAAATGAAGCACTACTCACCATCATGAGTGCTAACCTCTCTGATACATCAAAAGATCAATTTTTTAGCACACGCCCTCACTTGGCTGAGATCTACAATCACGTTCAAAACGAAATTTGTTTGAGTGGTCCTAAACCGACTAGCCCGACAATCTAAGGGGTAGGGAATATGGATCACCAATCATCAACTACACCACATGCACTCATTCTCGGTCTGACACTTGAACAGGCCATTTCTGTTTTAGCAAAGAAACCCGTTGATGCTACCCACTACAACTATCTTGAAGATGACGAGTACAACACCTACGTCATGATGAAACCTGAGTGGACTAGTCTCAACAAACATGCCTACCTACATGTAGATGGCTTAACCCATGAGCGTAAATGGATGTTTATGCCGAATGCTTCAGGTGAGTACAACTTGCTAGAGGGCTGTATTGACCTATTTGAACTTAACCAGGCCATCGAACAGCAATATCTTGTGTTTGAACAATTCCTGAATAGCCACGGCGCACCGTTCCGCAAAGTTGGTGAGAAGTTTTCTTTTGTCACTCAACTTCTCTTTGATGCATGGGTGATAGATCCAGAACGTGCGATTCAAAAACTTCATGAGATGAAGGAAACAAAAATCTCATTACAAGTGCCTTGGCTTCATGGGGATAGTCAGCATGATTGATACGCAAAATACTAATGAAAACATTGCTTCAGAAATTGAAGCTCGTAGCGCTTTTGAAAATAGATACGGCGTGGTCGGTAGTCTGTTGGCCAGTGGCAACTATTCTTCTTGGGTGCATCAGGCGAAATGGGAAGCTTTTCGTGATGGTTGGATGCAAAGTGAAGTAGAAACTAAAAAATCTATCTATCAAATGCAAACACCAGCCATCAGCGATGACCAATTGGAAGTGGAAAAATTACTGCAGTTGCTCGATGACTTTTGGAATAAGAAATGGGGCGATTGGAAATCATCTGCAGATATGGTGGCGCAAGGGGAGGCAAATGCCTATGAACATGCGAGAGGATTGCTTGAAACGGCGATAAAACAAGATGAAGCCACATGCCAGTGGTTACGCAATCAATTGGCAACGATTCAAACTGAATTGGATGCTTTTATCACATTCGTTAATGAACACCTTGTTTACCATGAAAGTGATGGTCCAGATTTAATGTCGAAGATCCAGAAGCTCAAACATTTGATAAAGGTTAAACCATGATTACGGTTCAAATAGAGATGTGTGGCTTTGGGATTAAACGGCGTTGGGAGTTTGGAGATCCGCGCCGTGCGCCAATTACAGTTTTAGAAATGGGCTTCATTAAGGTTTGTAAAATGCGTGGTGATAGCAAACTGGTTGAGTTCATGAGGGGTTATGCAGACGACAAAGAATTCAACTGGCATCCCAAAGTTCGCATTGCACGTAGAAAAGCAGAACGTAAAGCCTATTCGTACTATGACAACCACTACAAACAGCAGATTAGAGAACTTTTCGATCGCCAAAATGTAGACCGCCAAAAACAATATGAATTGGAACGCCAAAACAAAGCGTTATTGGCTGTTATTGAACTTAAAAAAGAACAATCGTAGGTATATACCATGACGGGAATTGAATATTTTCAGAAGTATGGCTGGAGTCACGCCGTCCAGTCCGTTAGTCGAATTCCAAGTGAATACAACGAATATTCACCAGATCTCAAAACTGTTGTTGTAAACGGCAACTTTCGTTATGCGATGGCTGCGGAAATCAGCAAAAAGAAAACTGAAGTCTATGTTACTGAGCTCAAACAAATCATTGAGAGTGAAAAGCTACTAGAAGACTTCTTTAACTTGAATCTGGTTGGTATAGAAAAAGGCTTAAGTAATGCTAAGCGTGAAATGCAAGACATGGAAGAACAGGGGATTGTTGAATTCAACCATCGTTTTGATGACGACCTGACTTGCACCACGGAACGCATGAAACTTACCATCGCTCAAATAGACCATCTTTATCAAAACAACATTACAAAAAGTGAGTAATGCCCATGTTAGAAATGTTCCAAAATCAAACCATGCGATATATCTCTATTGCCATTGGCGTGATTAGTATCTTTATATTCCTATACCTACTTAAACTCGGTGAGGGGCTTGTCATTAGCCTTATGGTTGCTGTGTTCATATGTGGTTTGAGTTTATTCAAACTGAAAAACTACTATGAAAAAAATAACCCATACATCAATGCAGAACACCTTGCTTGGCTGTATGGTGAATTGCAAGAATATGACCAGGATCTATTCACAACTGTCAGCAATCTGACCAAGAGTACTGGACGTTTAGAATTGAGCCAGCTTAAATCAATCCGTAACCGCTATGCTTCTTCCATGAACGAAACTCAACTACAAGCATTGGCCAGTGAACATACTGAAGAAAGCAAATATCGCTTAGACCAGTACAACTACTCAATTTATGTGATGGATGAAATCATTAATCAATATTAATGGCTGTAATCTAATGGTGAGAAATATGAGTCAGCAAAAACAAATTAAGCAAAAAGTGAAGCTTTTAGATATATCCCCTCTATCCGCTTTTTTTGGATTTTAATGTCTGAACTCTCAGTCGTTTATGCGTTTTATTCGCCCTTATATGATGAATTATCGGGTGCCAACCTGATCATCATTCTTCATGCAATCTCTATTAACATCGCCGTGTTATATATCTGCTATACGCGGTATCAAATGTATAAAGAGCTACAAAACTATTGAAAGGTTTATAAAATGAACACAACTCTACCTATTCTTATTCATAGCGTTATTGGTGGTATTGGTGAACATCCAGATGCTAAAAAACGAAGCTTAGGATACGGCGCTATCATGCTGTATATACCGATTGAACATATGGTCGGTTCAGGTGTACTTAAGCTGATGATTGATGTGAATACACTGTCGATCTATGCGTCTGAAAATCCTAATTACCTAAAACAACCACATACCATCAATGAAGCTTCTCACTTGTGGAATGCATTGCGCTTTGACAGTGCTTCTAAAGCCAGTCGGAAGGTCATTCATGATAATGGGTATGTTGAGTGTTTGTTTTCCATTCCTATGAAGGTTCTTGAGCCATTTATGGATGCTGAATTGATTCAAAACGAATTAGGACTTCCATACATGGCCATCGATCAAACTGACAAGTCGAAATGCATGCCGATTTGGTATGATGATGTCAGTAAATCTACCAATCAATTTATTGATGGCAACTACAACGATTATCCTGGTGTGCAGGCATCTTAAATTTTTAAGAAAAGTTTTTAGCTTTGATGGTTTATTAATATATTTATATCGACCACATTGGCGATGATGAAGAGAACAGACTCAATATGGCCCGTTTAATGGGCCACATTTATTTTTATAGATTAGGGATGCCAACGGCGTGAAAACAAAAATCATTTTAAACATCATTTTGTGGACCTTAACCGTCCTAACTTGTTTTGCGTGGATTGCCTTTACGTTTATTCAACCAGTTGGCTACACCATGACTTTTCTTGTTATTTTAATCTTGATGACAGTAGTGCTCAGCTGGTGCTTGGCAACACCTTATATTAAGACCAAAGACCGAACCAAGCGACTAGACGAAAACTTTATGCTACTTATGCTCTCTGTTGCTGTTGTTCCATTCCTAATGTTTCTACTGTCATATGGTTTTATATGGTGTTTCAAAACGCTAGAAAAGAAACAGTTCAACCATGACCATATTGCTGCGATGCTACCGGGTAGCAACTTCAATCAACTACAAAAGTTTGCCAAGGAAAACTACAACGCGCCACTTGTGTTAGGTGACTTTAACGAAAGTTGGGCTTTAACTTCCTTGGATATACCGCAAGCTTCTCCAGCTTCATTAAGATCTAGTACAGGATATTGCCTGGTGAATATGTCTAAAACCAGCATGAACACCATGTATAAAGCAGCAAAAACCGATGTAAGCTACAACGATTGGGAAATGCTGATATTAGCGCACGAGTTATCTCACTGTTTAGATCGTGCGACCGATGTGCCTGGTGAACTTGGCCAGCCACTTAAAGCATTAAATTCAATTGCGCCGTCTGATCGGTCCAAAGTAAAGATGGATGATGTATCTACCTTTGTAACGGCTGAAAGTAGCGGTAAAACTCAACTATGGCGAGAATCTTATGCGGATCTGTTTGCGGTAGGTTTTATGTCACTTGATCCAAAATACGATACTGCAGCGTTAAGAGAAAGCCTGATTAAATTACGTGAAAAACGTAAGGCACAAGATCCAACCCATAATTCGGTGTGTTGGTTGCAGTATTCTAAGAGTCAGCCTTTCCCACAAAAAGGTTCGGATGTTTTTTCTTGGGCAAATAACATCAGAATTAAAGCGCCGTGCGAGTTGAAATAACTTGTCTTCAGACAAATTAAAAGCCCGAATTTCGGGCTACTTTTATACCAGCTAATTAACAATAAAAGCCAGGGCTTATAGTTGGTGCAGACATATCATCATAGATGCAATCTATACTGACTGCAGGTTTATCAATGTGGCTAAATAAGCTTGGATTGACCAATTGATTTGTTAGCTTAGATTTTTCTATACTAAAGCCAACCAGTTCAACTTCACAATCACACACGTAATGGAATTTTGCCTTACCGTGCAACACAAATACATTAGGTGACTTCTCATACATCTTGAAGTACTCGGCTTGAGTTTGTGACAATGGAACCTCCAGCACCACAAAGCCATTTGGTACGACAAAAACTGCAGATCCATCATTTACTGAGTAAACGATGGCTTGAACATCAGAAGCACGTTCAAAACCCACACTTTTTTTTATCATTTAGATTACCTTTTTATATTGTAGCGAATGAACGTTGTAAAACAGATTGTAGATCTGCTTCATTTGTAATATTCGCCTCGAGCGCAGCGTTTCGTACATCAGCTAGGTTTAACCAATGGCGGTGCTCAGCTTTAGTTTTTTCAATTTTGTGTGGTGTTCTTGGGTATTCCCAACTCCAGTAATGCTTTTTATAAATCTCCTTATCTTTCACAAGATACGCCTGTATAGATTGACTATCCTCATTAGTTGCATAGCCAACGCCAAAGTAAATATCTAAACCTTGCTTTAGTGCAGTTTGATAATCGGCTTCAAATTGAATAACAAGGGATTCAATCCTAGCTTCATGAGAAAAGATACTAGATAGTTTTAACATCACACGGCTCCAAGTTTAAGGCAATATGCCTCGAGATAAAACCATTATAACGGTCAAAATCCACTAAATTAGTTTATTTAAAAAAAACTTCATTAAAGTTAAACCCTTGAAGATTAAAACATACGGCGAAAAACTTAGGTTTATTATTCAATATTAATCAGACTTACTCAAATTTAGTCTAGATGAACTGATATTTTTAAAATTAAGGCTGCTTCGCGTTCCCATTTGTGAACAGATTCTCATTTTTGAGAATGAATTATATTTCATTTTTTGACTGACACTGGAACAATTAGCCATAGACGAGTAGGGGGTGGGTAAAGCCATATACCACATTTAAGAAATAACGCCGTAGTGGTGTTAATTCATTGTTAATTGAATATGGTTTGAATTAAGGCTTGATGGAAATGCATTAGTAGAATTATGGGTGCTGAATTATCAAAATTAAGTTTTGGATTATTTTAATCAACTAAAAAAACATCGTTTGCGTTTATAAAGCCAGCAGTTGATCAATTAGCTGATCAACGCAAGGGTATTAACCTTTTTTATGGTTTAAATACTTTTGAGTACGTTCTAATAATTTCGGGATGGTTTTTTCTGCTTCTTCTTGGGTGAGATGCAAACCATAAAATTTATTAGTTGTTCCGTAGCTTTCATTAAGTGCTGAATAGGGAATATATAAGGTGTACATGTCTTGTTCTACTGAGTACAACGTGATGAAGTCAGTCGTATATGAAAACTTGCCATTTTCGCTCTCTAGCTTGATTTGTTGGTGTTTAACGAGCTTGAGTGGTGAAATGCAGTCACCGCCATAGATCGCAACTGTGCCACGCTCTTTGTACAGCTTAATGAGTTTTTTGGCGCACTTTAACGGCTTGCCGTGTTTGTCCAATTTTGGTTGGTTGCGAACAAAGATGTTATAGCGAAGATTCGAGTCACCAAGCATTCCTCTTGTTGTTTCACTGATGGTCAATTGGCGTTTAGACTTCTTATAAAACTCTAATAAACGTTGCTGTAAATTGAACCGTGAAACACCACTTTCGATGTCAAAATTTAGACCTTTAAAAACGTTTTTATTACTGTTGTTTCCAAAGTAACAAACTGCATCGTTAAACATTTGCGTTAAGTTTGCAAAAATTAAGAGAAAGTCGTTTTGTGGGTACGGACGTTTTTGATACATGCACCCAAACTCACTGTCTGACAACTTATAAAAATAGGTGCGAACGCCAGTATAACTGCAAAGTGAATCATAAATGCGTGTGCCTTTAATTTGAATCTGAGTAACATAGCTAGATGAAAATTCAGGGGTAGCCCAAAGCATAGGGCTGAACAGGATGTCCTTCACTAATCCATTGTCGTATGCACGGTCGCCAACGCGACTTTTTTGGTTAATGCGGTCGTTTTGGGTGTAAACATGGATGTTCTTCAGCTCCAACGTTTCACGTTTGAACACGGTCTTTTCAGCGGTAGCAGTAGCGGTCGTCATGGTGAAGTTCCTTATCGGCTTAAATACGTGTGTGCAAAAATTGCTTGCATGGTTTTAAAAATTTGGTCTGTTTCAAAGTAGTCAGAAATTTGCTCTTGGAATGGGCTTTGATGGTTGCGAACCAACGTGCGAATCGCAGAACTATTTAAGGTGTCTGAGTTGGTAAAACCATTTTTTAGTACTTTGATCTCAAAATATGGGCTAGTGGATGCAATCACACTGACAATAATGTTGCCGTCTTGGTCTGTCTTAACTGACAAATCAGCAATTGGGCTTAGCTCATGGCGTAAAAAATACATATTGTCGGGGTTATAGATTGCTTTAAATCTGATTCCGTCTTGGCATATAGCGCAAAACAGTTCATTCACCGACTCAGCAGTAAAGATCGCCCCAAACGTCACAACAACAGGCCCGACATTTTTTTGCTGTTTTTCATCATGTTTGATGGTTAGCTCGCAATGCGCTGTAATTAGGTTTTGCATGGTTTATATCCTCAAATGTGATTCAGTGGCATACGCACGTTATCCGTGCGTATGGGTGAATTGAATTAAGAAAGTTCGCGTGACCAACAATCTTCTATACGGTCGTATGCGTAGCCGTTTTGAGCCATTAACGTGCAAATGTCTTCAAGGTTTTTGCCAAAGATATTTACTGAGGTAACTTGGTCGAGTACTGATGTATGACCAAAGTTTTCTTTTAATGTTGCAACATAGATTTCAACGTCCATGAAGAAGAAATTTGTTTTATCAGCCAATGTCGGCATGTGCTGTTGAAATTGAAGTTGAGCATAGTCACTATCCGCTTGAAGATCCGCAAGGGTTAAATCACAGTTGTTGTCGATGTAATCTGAGATTTCATCAAACAATGTTTCCATGTGAGCACCGCTAAAAGTTTTAGGGAAACCGATGTATAAAGTGCCTTGTAACTGTACTGATTGAGCGTTTAAATTTGACATGCTGTTCACTCCAAGTTTTAAGCTTTCTGCTTTTGATAGTTTCATTTTATGGGAAAACACAACCTGGCAAACCTTTCTCGAAAAATAAGATTTTCAATCTTTTTTTAATCAATTAAAAAACATCGCTTGCGTACTAATATGATTTTTCTATTAGCCGTATCGCCGTAATGCATTAAGAATAATTTAACGAGCAATTAGTTAATTAATTAAGTTTAATTAAATTGTTAAGTTTTAAAACATATGAAGATGAACCAGCTCAAGACCGTCTTGTGCTTGAAAACATCACCATTGCTGAAGCGATGAAGTTAGCTGAAAACAACGGATTCTTTAAAGCAAAGTACCAGGTGCTTAAAGTGATTCAATATTTTGATGTTGAATTGGTACTCACGGCGTCTGATGTTGAGTACTGTGCTGAATTACACCAGTTTAGCGGTGGCTATAACGTGACGGTGCTTGCTGATACACCTGAACAAGATCTTATTGCAATTCTCAATTCATTGGGGATATTGAATTAGAGCCATCTCGTGATAAGAGAATGCAGCTCCGAAAAATGGAGTCTAAATTTAAATCTGCCTTTAAGGGATATGATTTATCCCAAGTATCCATAGTGATATGGTCAGTGTATGTTCACCAGTGGCACGATCGCAAAATTAGTACCGTATATATCTAAAAAAAACCACAATAACAATTGATGGTTTTTTAATGAGCTTTATAAAATGGGTTCATCATACGCACGGCGTTTGTGTTTTACATTTGGATCTATGCCAATTTGATTCGGATATAACAGGTTTAATACCTGGTTAATGCGATCAACTACGCATTGATTAAACAAGATATGACAGTTACCGTTTTCGTAGATCTTAATGCGTAATAAATTATCATCAATGCTATGCCAGATACCACGATCTAACCTGAGTTTATCTAATCTAGTGTGGTCTAAAGGCTTGCCAAATAACTGCCTTGCTATAAAGCGTACTTCTTCCACTAAATTATCTCGTCTGCAATAAGAATGGTAGCTATTGTGATGAATGATCACGCACGGGTTAATACCAGCACCAAGATTGGTTTTGTATTTGCTTGATAATTGGCAAAACAATGAATCAACTTTACGAGCATATGCCATGTGGCGCGTAGACCAGATAGATTCTAAAAATACATTCACGTTATCCATCGTGAAATCTTCAATTTCATGACGAGCAATTTTATCTGACAACGCATCATATTCTTTTTCAGATATAAAGTTTCTAAGATTGATGATCTCAGTTAACTTCCTCCAGAAGCATGACGATATTTGTTTTAAAGCAGATTCTTCAGTATTGAATGATGATGAATATGATTTTCGGGTGATTGCACTCACAATCTGGTAAGCATCAAGTTCAATATCTTTGATGCTTTCATAAATAACCTTTATTGACGATTTTGCTTTTTCGCATTGCAAAATTAGCTTTTCGACTTCAATAAAGTCTAATTCAGATGCTTGCACTTCTCTTTTTATATTTACCAACATATTCATAATTGCCCACCTAATTAGCTTAATTGTCTATATAGATATTTTAATAAAAACCATGGTCATTAATTTTTTTTTAAAATTTATAAGCTAACTTTTTCACTATAATTAAATTAAATAAGCACAACGCTTAAAACTTGGTGTAGTGGAATATGGCTCAACCTTTAAAATTCCTTTTAATACCACTGGCTATGTTAGCCAGTGTTGTTGTTTTGGCTATTGCATTAAGCTTGGTTAAAAAACCTAATGGGTTGAAGAATCCAAAACCTTTTTAATCAATTAAAAAACACCGTTTACGGCCATAAATCTATGGCCATAAAAAAGAGAGGGCAAACCTCTCTTTTTTATGGATCTGATTAGAACAAATCTCTTTTAAGGTAATTGGTTACTTTTTGCTTCACCTTGCTGGCCATAAAGTGTGTGCTGTGAAGTCCGTTGTATTCGGTCACGCATTCAAAGCTTTCAAGCAATAGGCTTTCAGGTGAGATCCCATTCCATGCGTTGAACTTCTCCAGACCGTCTTCTGAGAGCAAATCATATTCAATCATTTCCTCAATTGCCTTGCGTTGTAGATTGATTGCTACATCCAGCACTTCACCCTCAATAAGTGCTCTAGCTTCACTTGGATTGAACATTCCAATACGGTGAGCTTCGGCAACAGGCTCAACCTGTAACGGTGCACTCACTTCAATTTCGTATACTTCGCCATCTTTGGGATGAAACAATACAACCTCAACAAAAATCACTTCAATAAAGTTGGGAACAGTCTTTTTTGCTTGCCCAATGATATTGATCACACATGATGGAACGCCACTATATGTAGCACTCTCGGTTTTCAAAAGGTGGCGAACTGTATCGGTACCAGGATTCAAATTGTGTAGTTGCATTGTCGTATCTCCAAGTTTTAAGCCATGAGCTTGATTAGTTTTGTTTAAAGTGTTCTGTGAACTCTGACCATGTTTCAGGGCGATCAAGAAGATCTGCCAGCTTCCCTAGTGTGCAATTGGTTAAGTAAACTTCCTTTCCTAATGCAGACTTTACCAATGGTTTTAAGCTGTTTGAAAAACGTCTTAGGCATAACACATGCTCTTTACCAGCATTATTGAGTATTGCCTCTTGTATGAGCTGTATTGCCGTATATACGGCTTTATCTGTGCCTACGCCTGAGTAGATCAACTCAGATCCAACCTCTAAACCATCTGTGACGATAAACGGTTCATTACATGACTTTGGTACTGGCATGTTATGGTCACGAGCAAATTGAATTGCCTTATTTAGATAGTTTTGAGCTTGTTCAACGGTCAATAGACAGTTGTAGACTTCACCAGTAGCGGTGAGTTTTGGTGCCGTGAATAATGGTTTAGTTGCTACTGTTGCTTCGTATTTTTGCTCTGGTGCTTCGTAGTAGTACCACAAGTCAAAATCAGTGCTGAAATCATTGTAGACTTCTAAATCAATCGCTTTTAAAAAGTCTTGGATAGGCTGAAAAAAAGCTACTGGTTCATCCATCCATACATCCTGGTAGGCATTGACCATTTCAGACAATTCAGCAAATTGCTGTCTACTTACCATATCGGGTATTTGACCAGATTTAAGCTGATTCAACTGTGAAAATAAAACTTCTCCGTCAGTAATACGCCCTGACTCAATGGCAAGTACAAGCTTATTCATGCGTCCAGTTCCTTAGTTCAATTCACGTTCAATAATGATGTGTCTAACGGTTTCGATCGCCGTCTCATATTGCGATGTAATCATTTCAGCCAAGCTATTCACTGATTCATATTCAAGGTGACTTAATGGTGTGAAATCCTCACCAAACTCTCTTAAAAACAGCGATTCAAAGTCTTCTGCTTCGGTATCCGCAATCGCAATAAAATCAAAAACCGTGCTTAACTGAAGGGTGCAGTTAGCATCAAAACTAAGGTGGTTATTCACCGCATCAGCTTTGACAAGTCCTATTGCCCAATCACTTAAAGGATTCGATGCAAAATGTTTTACTGATTTAGCGTCAACTGGTAATGAGTGCATAGGGGATCGCCTATCTATTGGAATAGATACATAGTATCAATCCTTAAAAGGTTTTAACTTTTCTCTAAAAATTAAAAAGTGAATTTTATTTTAATCAATTAAAATCAGCGTATGCGTTTTTAAGAAAGCTTAAAGTGGTTTTATAAGTCCTTTTAAATATTTTAAGAAAAGAATAATTGTTTTTAGAAAAAAAGTTTTAAGGGTTTTATTTTCTATAATTAAAAGCGAAAGGTGAATTTATTTAAGGAAAACCAAAATGATTTTAGGTGATATTTTAGCTCTTGCGATGGTTGGTACTTGGTTGCTTGCTCTTGATGAATACAAAGCAAAGCTTCTTGCATGGGGTCGCACGACATTTACGTTGCTAGCGATTACTGGTGTTGCAACCATCATTATTTCTTATGTATTTTATTCTACGGCGCAAATCGCATCTAAAGACTATGGCCAAGTAGTCGGCTGGTATGAAACCGTGCGTATTGCTGAGATCAGTGAACCATCGGAAAAAAAGGAACAAGAGATTCGTAAGTTTTATACGATCATGGCTCAAAACCCTAAAGAGCTATCTCACCGTGAGTTCTACAAGCTCCAAACACAATATAAGAATGTGATTTATACAAAGTAATCATTTTCCAGGCCTGGTTACAGGCCTTTCGTCTATTCAATCGTAGGATGTATTCAAATGTTGATTCAAGAAAAAGAACTCGCTGCGGTTATCAATGAGCTTGCTACGCTTAAAGATGAAGTTGATCACTCAGATTCAAAGCTATTGTGCAACTAATCTGTATGTGTCTACTTCACAAAAGGACCTGATAAAAAAGCGTAATGACCTACTGAATTACATGCAATCAGGTGAAGTTACACTGACCTGTATAGAAAGCGAAATGGCAATAGAGTTTTTTTTTGGGAGTTAGCCACTTATGAAAAGGGCAGAAATAGATAAAATACTAAACGAGTTGTTTTTTGAATTTAATGATAAAGCTACGGCGCTACTTGATGCTAGAAAAGTATTTGTAAACTTTGATCCAGAAGTTCAATTAAGCATATTACAGCTTAACCAGCATTCAGATCTTAATGCTGTACTTCCAGAACTACAAAAAGAGACTGATAAAGATCCTTTGTATTTAACACTATGCAATATCTATTGGATCAAGGTTTATAATCAGATTGTCAGTAAGAGTAACAATCGTTTAGAGGTCAAAACAATGTTCTATACGAAGTACTGCACACAAAACGGCAAAGTGTTTGGGCTTAATGCTGCACGTAAGGCACTATCTGTTATGAATGATCTTTCAAATAATTCATCACTGATTGATGTGCTTGCTAATCAAGTCGGTATATACGATACGATATGGAGTTTTAAGTTTGTTGAGAAATCACCTAAAACACGTATTCATGGTACTGGTATCAATAAGAAAAGAAAAATAGACCAATGTTTCAATATGGTTCGTACTTTTGAACAAATAGCTAAAACAATTAATTTAAGCATCAGTGCTGATGAGTCATTGTTAGACATTGATGAAAAAAATTTTGATAAGGCTATCGAGGAATTAACAACAAATCTAAATATGAATAAAGGGTATTACATTCGTATTAACGAACATCTTGAAATTCAATTAGCGAAAACGGCAATCACTATTTACGTAAAGTTTAGTGAAATAGCATCAGGCAAACTTAATAAGTTATATGGGCGATAGGTGAAGGCATGATTTTAAGTGGTCCAAGCAAAGATTTTTTTAAACGTAGATTCTTCCAAAATCACAAGGTTTTGAAAGTAATGCTATACATTTTTTTCATGGCTATTTTTCCAATACTACTTAGTGTAATGGGATTTTTTATTTCAACCAATATTGGTACCATTTTTAGCTTTGGTGTAGTCGAACATTTTTTTCTTTCTGTTCCTTTGACATTGGGGTTCTTCATCTTCGGACTGTGTTTCTTCCTTTGGCTAACTAAAGACTAGTAGGTATTTACTATGACTAATTCATGCGCCATTAATAAAGAATACTACTTTGCTGTTCGTTATTCCTGGTTGCATCAACCAGTAATGGGCAGAGTAAAACTTGAAGTGCGACATAAACCACCTAATTAATTTAAAGGGTTTATGGAGTATATAAAATTGTCATACCATCATCTTAACTTTGAAGATCGTACTGCATTAATGCTTGAGTCAAGAAAAGAAGGCTTTTCAGCCAGAAAATTTGCTGAACTCATTAAAAGACATCCTAGTACGATCTATCGTGAGCTTAAAAGAAATAGCATCAATGACGTTTATCAAGCTCAATATGCTTCTGATAACACCTTCGCTAGACGTAGACGTGGTCACAGAAAACTCAAAATCGATTCAATCCTCTGGAAATTTATTGTTGAAGCGATCCGTTGTTTATGGTCTCCTCAGCAAATAGCAAAACGTTTAAAGACATTTCCTGATTTGGATCAAACAATGAATGTAAGCCATACAACGATTTATTCAACGATACGAGCATTACCAAAGGGTGAGTTGAAAAAAGACTTATTATCCTGTCTGCGTCATGAAAATAAAAAGCGAAAAGCTAACGGTGAACCTAAAAAAGATTCTATATTACAGGATATTAAAACTATTCATGAGCGCCCAGCCGAAGTTCAAGAAAGAAAAATACCGGGTCATTGGGAAGCTGATTTAATTAAAGGTAAAGACAATAAAAGTTCGATAGCAACACTTATTGAACGAAATACACGGCTCTGTATCTTGGCAACATTACCTGATGCAAAGGCAGAATCAGTGCGCAAGGCTTTAACTGAAGCTCTGAAATATTTACCTGCAGAACTGCGTAAAACGTTGACCTATGACCGTGGACGCGAGATGGCAGAACATAAAATACTTGAAGAAGATTTAGGCATAGATGTATATTTCTGTGACCCACATTCACCCTGGCAAAAAGGCACATGCGAAAATATGAATGGTTTAATTAGGCAATATTTACCTAAAGGGATTGATTTAAATCAGGCAGATCAGCATTATTTAAATCAAGTTGCCATGTCACTGAATACTCGTCCTAGAAAAGCGTTAGATTGGCTTACACCATTAGAGAAATTTGCTCAGCTTGTTGATTATCATATGGCTTTTGAAACTGTCGCACCTCATGTTTGAATTCGCCATGTAACCACTAGCATTAGAGTTATGTGAGGGTATTAATAAAATATAAATCTTATTTTCGCTAATAATAAAAGGCTGATCATTTCAGCCTTTTCTATTTCATATTATTTTTTTTAAAAAAGTTTTATTAGAAAAACTGACTCTACAATTAAGTAATCAAGCTCATTGCTTAAAACTTGGAGTCGGTCGTGGATTTAGTAAAAACGCAAAACAACAATGAACAATTGCAACTTTTCAATAAGCTTTTATTGGATGCAAGAAGTAGTTTTATTGATGCTGAGTTTAAGATTTCAAACATCTTTGATGCACCGCATAAGAATGAAGTTGTTCGCTTAAATAAGAAATCACAAGCATATGTAGAAGCTAATGGCTGGATGTCCAGATCTTCCGCATTAGAACGTTTAGAACAATGGAAAAACGTTGCGTTTAACCAATATCTAGATCCAACGATCCGCACCCAAAACAACCAAAAAATTGTCCTTTCTCTTTTTGATTTGTCTGGCACATGGTCACAACCATGGGTTGATGCTGGCTATCAAGTATTTCGGTTTGATATACAGGCAGATCCTTATTTTGGCGATATTAATAACTTCAGCGTGGAATTCTTTAACGAGCTTTTTGCATGCTTTGATGGTTTGGACGTTCATGCGATTTTAGCTGCATGCCCATGTACAGACTTTGCTGTTTCTGGTGCAAGACATTTTACTGCCAAAGATGCTGATGGTCGCACGTTAAGCAGTATTGAGCTGGTGTACCAAACTTTAAGAACAATTGAATTTTTTAAACCGAATATTTGGGCAATTGAGAATCCAGTAGGGCGTATTGCGAGCTTAACCGGGTTGTCGCCGTGGCGTCTGTCGTTTGATCCGTTTCATTTTGGTGATACATACACAAAGAAAACATTATTGTGGGGCCGTTTCAATGCCGACCTACCAATTGCACCTGTTGAACCTGTTGAGGGCTCTAAAATGCACCGCCTATACGGTGGCAATAGTATTGCGACTAAGAATGCTAGAAGCGTAACGCCTGAAGGTTTTGCATACTCATTTTTCACGGCAAACAACGCACATAGCAATTCGTTAATGACGATTTGCAACAAGTATGATCGTTTAGATCCTGAGCTTTTGAGTCGCTGTTTAAATAGCGGTTTGAGTGACTACGACATCTCTAATTTGATCGATGACGATTATTACGACTGTGATGATTATTCAGCACATCAAACATTAGAAAGTGCCGTTGAAAGCATGGGGGTGGCTGTATGAATCTGAGCAAGGTTATTCATGCTTATAGGTATCTGTCTCCAGAAGATGTACCGCATGAATTAAGAGATCTAAGCCATAAAGGGGCATTTGTAAGAGGGAATTTCTATGTATAACTTGCTTCCACATGAATTAATCGTTGATAACTTTGCTGGCGGTGGCGGTACATCAACTGGTTTAGAACGTGCGTTCGGTAGACCGATTGATATTGCAATTAATCATGATCCGAAAGCCTTGGCCATGCATCGCATCAATCATCCAAAAACAAAGCACTACTGCGAGAGTGTTTGGGATGTTAACCCTGTAAAGATTACGGGCAATCAACCTGTTGGCTTGGTTTGGCTTAGTCCAGACTGTAAACATCATAGCCGTGCGAAAGGTGGCAAGCCGTTAAACAAGAAGATCCGCGGTTTAGCTTGGATTGCTTTAAGGTGGGCTGCAACAGTTCGACCACGAATCATCATGCTTGAAAACGTGGTTGAGTTTGTTGAATGGGGTGATTTGGATAAGAACGGTAAACCGATTTTAAAGCGGAAAGGGCGAACGTTTAACTGTTTCGTGAATGCGCTCAGGTACCAAGGGTACACGGTCGAATATCGTGAACTACGAGCATGCGACTATGGTGCACCGACATTGAGAAATAGATTTTTCTTAATTGCTCGGCGTGACAATTTACCGATCGTCTGGCCAGAACCCACACATGCTGAATTTGACTTTTTTGCACCTCAAAAAACGAAAAAACAACCATGGAAGACAGCTGCTCAATGTGTGGACCTTAATTATGAATGTTTAAGCATATTCAAGCGTAAAAAACCTTTAGCACCAGCTACATTAGAGCGAATTGTGAGGGGGATTTTAAAATATATCGTTCACAACCCAAAACCTTACATCGTGGACAATGTGGCGCCAATTCTTACTGAGTGTGCCAATGGTTCAAGTCGTAGATCCATGCCAATAAATGAGCCATTACGTACAATTACAGCAGAAACAAAAGGCGGTACACATGCGCTATACGTGTGTCACCTATCTAAAATGAAAAAGGGGTGCACTGGCCAAGAGCTATCAGAACCATTTCACACGTTAACGACCGTGAATCAGTTTGCGGAAGTACGTGCGCTACTTTTGAAATTTACCGGGCAATTCAACTTTAAGAATGACTTGTTTGAACGTTTCGGCTTAATCGAAATCAATAATGAACATTATTATATTGAAGACATTGGTTTTAGGATGATTCAACCATTTGAGTTGTATAAGGCTCAGGGCTTTCCAAGCAATTACATCTTTACTCATGGTGTAGATGAAAATAACCAAAAAATTAAGCTGACGAAAACTGAGCAATACAGAATGGTAGGTAACTCAGTACCTCCAGATCTATCCCATGCACTTGTCAAAGCAAACTTTAAACATGAAATGGAATATCAAATTGCATCGTAAAAAAAACCTAGCATTGATTGGTCAATGCTAGGTGGGTATAAGACTTTTCAGGGGCTCTTATATTGCAAATGCTAACTGTGCTACTGGTGGCTTTAACATGCCCATTGATGTTAATACATCAGTGTATGTACGTACAGACCAGGTATTCGTTGATATATCAAAATAGATACAACTAAAAATAGTTTTGTACTCAGCGTACAGGGTAATCAAGTCAAAGCTATCGATATTGGCATTTTCAACCCGTTCGCTATATGTTGTACTGTAAGAGACACGCGTTAGATCTTCAGGTGCAAAATAGACAATACGTGCTTTGTCGCCGTGTCGTTCGTGGTTGTATTTGATCGTATTACACTTTGATAATCTCTCAATGTAACGGTCAAAAGATGCAGAATTTTGAACCTCTTTGTAGAGTATTTCCGCTGCATGGTAAATAAAGCAGTTGCTTAACCCAATGCCGTGCGAACTAAGGACTTTTTCTCCATCTGTTTTAAACATCGTGTAGCGTAGATACATCTTGAATACTCCAGGTTTTAAGCAATGAGCTTGATGTATTCATTTTAAAGACTGTTTGGGCTTTAAAATTTTTTCAAAAAAAAACCTAGCTAGGCTAGGTCAAAAGGGTAGAAGTTAATTAAATAACCTGAAGATCCAAAGTCCTAATGCTAAAAATGCTTCTTCCAGCACTTCAATCTTGGTTGTGTATTCAAGTGAATATAGATGTCCAACATATCACTTGAGTTTTTCTAAGATCTAAGTCAATTTTGAACTTCCAATACGACCAGTAGGCAAGTGGCATGCCTACTGGTTTTTATTTTTTGATTGATCATCAGACATGCAAGAAATAGAATTGGTATATATATTCTTTCACCGGTCTTGAGATGTCAGAAAAATCAGAAATACCGCTTAAAGCTGGTGATTTAGTTGAAATTGAAGCTCTTGCTCCTGGTGCACCTAAACGCATTCCAGTGGCGTTAGAGCTGCTGTCGGCTGGATTTGCATCACCAGCACAAGATTTTATTGAAAAGTCGGTCGATCTCAACGAAATGCTGATCACCAATGAGTACTCTACGTTTATTGGTAAAGTAGGCTCTCGTTCCATGCTAAATGCCGGTATAGATATTAACGATAAGCTCATAATCGATAGAAGCTTAGACGCCAAGCATCTAGATATTATTGTTGCTCAGCTAGAAACAGACTTTACCGTTAAGCGGTTGATGATCACCAAGCAAATGTCAGCTGGTGAAATTAATGAAATTTTTGGTCCAGATGCAAAATCTATCCCTCCAGTTTGGCTTAAAGCAGAAAACCAAGAGCACTCACATATTTTTCTAAAACCTGAACAGGAATTGATTGTGTGGGGCGTAGTGACTTACATCATTAAAGACGCACGAAAATGACAAACCGGGTATTTATTCATGTTGATATAAATTCGGCATATTGTTCGATGGAAGCATTTTGGAACCCTAAGTTAAAGGGTAAACCATGCGTTGTCTTAAGCTCTAATGATGGAACAATCATCGCGAGAAGCGCTGAAGCTAAACTCTTAAAAATCCCGATGGGTGCGCCACTCTTTAAGGTCCAAGACATCATCAATAAACATAACGTTCATGTGCTATCGAGCAATTTTGCGCTATATGGCGAAATGTCACGCCGTTTTCATGGAATATTATCTGGTTTTGTAGATCCAAGCTGTTACAGCATTTACAGCATTGATGAAGGCTTTATAGAATTTACTCAATTTACTAAAAACTTTGATGCTACTGAAATGGCACGGGAGATTCGGCATCAAGTATATAAGTTTATTGGCTTAACAACGTGCGTGGGTGTTGGTAGAACACTGACTGAAAGTAAAATGGCCAACAACCTTGCCAAAAAGAATCCAGAATTAAATGGAATCTGTAATTTAGTGACAATGAGCCTGGTAGATGTCGAAAGCTACTATCAAAGCATGCCAGTTGATGAAATATGGGGTGTAGGGCGAAAGTACGCTAAAAAGCTTAATGACATGGGGATTTTAAGTGTGCTGGATCTTGCAACATCCAACCCGAATCGAATGCGTGAACTCTTCAATGTGAATATGCAAAGTACGATTTTAGAATTGCTTGGCCAGCCATGCTTTGAATTTGAAAGTTCACCTAAGGCGAAACAACAGATTGTCTCGAGCAAATCTTTCGGCCAGAAAATTACTGAGCTCTCAATTCTTCAAGAAGCCGTCAGCAAATATACCCATAATGCATTCAATCGGCTTGTTGCTGAACACCAGCTATGCGGATCTCTGATTGTTTTCTTGCAATCCAACCCATTTGACCAGTCAAAACCGTATTACAGCAAGTCGTTAACATACACGTTTACCCAACCTACAAACAATTTGATGCAACTGGTTAAAGCTGCCACATCACTGATTGATAAATTGTACAAAGAGGGGATAGAGTTTAAGAAATGTGGCGTGATGTTGTGTGAATTGATAAAAGAAGAACATCGCACGATCGGCCTACTAACTGACGTAGAGCAGCTTGAAAAAGAGCAAGCGTTAATGACGGCGTTTCAAAACATTCAAAGTAAGTTTGGCAAGGCTAAAATTGCTGCTGGATCATGTAATCTGAAAAATAGAGATTGGGAACCTAAGTCAGAACGTCAAAGCCGTAACTATTTTAGTGAGGCTGGTATGATTGTCTTCAATTGATTCATTTGAGGGAATTTGTTGGCAATGACGGGGATGGTCAGACTCGAACTGGCATTCAAGGAATCAAACCTTTGCCTTAAAGAGATTGATCAAATCTCAAAATCAATTGGCTACACCCTCGGAAATATAAGAAATTAAGATTGCTGATAGCTTCTTGGTGATTCAGCTGGTGTACCATCATCATATCGCCAAAATAAGAAGCTTCCACTCCATTCGACTTCACCTGAAGCATAGTCACGGATCTTATCGCTCCAGCGGATAGGTTTAATTTCATGGTCTAAGAATTCATCCCACACAATAAACGCCGTGCCATCTTTGTTTGGGATTTGGTCCTCTATGAAGAACCAGGGTGACTTCACATCAACAGAACAGCGTTTTGTCATTTTGTCTCTCTCACTCTTTTGAGTCGTATGCATATTCATATAAGCCTCAAATCAATTGAAAAGATCCTGGAAACTGTTTTGAACGTCAGATCGTGCGATCGGCGCTGTTTCTTGTTGCACAACTTCATCAATCAAATAAGCAACAGGACTTACAGATTGGCTTTTTGTGAAAGTCGGTGCACCAGCTTCAGCGATAAACTTCTCGCTAATCGGTTTTTTGATTTCTAAGCGATACACACGGCGCAGCTTGTTTAAGCAATCAGACATTGAGCCATCGCCAATACCGTGACGGGCTTTCTTGTTATCACGAGTCTTAAACGTGAAGTATGGAAAATGTTTGGCCATGACTGCAGTAATGTCTTTACCAACCAAGTAAATGTGGCTGTGTGTTTCGTAGAAGTGGGTAAATGACGTCTCTACGTGATAAGCAGCCAACAAGCTTTTTGCTTGAGGGTCAGTGATAACCGATTTAACTTGGTTAATCATTTTTTTGGCAATTGTTTTGTTATTCATGATGAACACCCTATAAATTTGATTAATTAGATTGAGTTAATGCAAGTTGCGTAAAAATACGTTTTAGGCACACTTTACATGTAACAAGGTGCGGTACCGTGTCCACGGTAACTTCACCTACTTTCATTTTGAATTCTTTCTTTGCTTCATCTGCAGGGAATAAGCCTCCAGCTGAGCACAAGTACTGGTTTTTCTCACGAACCAATTTAGATCCTGAGTAGTCTTCATCAAAAACCAAGTGAGTCACTGTATTTGATTTTTCACCATCGCCCCATGATCCAGCTGACAAGCCTGACATTACAATTTTTACACCAGTGAACCATTTGAACGGTAAAGCACTGAAGTTTTTCTTCTGATCGATAGCATCAAAGATCGGTTTAGCTTGTTGCAGCGCATTGAATAATTCAAACAATGCAGTAATTTTTTTCTTAGCATCCTGTTCAGCCTGGTTCCACTTGGTTTGCGCCTCATACTCAGCACGGGTATACCAGACCACTTGCCCATTTTTTGCATATAGCCAAAGTTTTTTACCAGTCATGAGATGGTTCACCATCGCATCGGGCATATCAAACATGAGGTTGTTAAATGACATAACTTTGTCATTCAGGTTGATAAAAGACTTTTTATCTTCAGGTAGTAGCACCGGCACTAACGTAGAGCGTACTAATGCTTCGTAGTTGTCAGTAGACATGCTAGAACGTGGGAAACTATGACCTGTAAACACTGGCTTAAGATAAGGGTTGTATGGCAACTCAGTTGCTAAAACCTTGGTGGACCATTCTTCCCACAAATTGAACTTTTTAGCTTGTTCAACCATATGGTGCAGATCTGCAGTAGAAATTCTAACTGATGGCATTGAAGGGTTATTTATTGATTCTGGCGCACGAGTTACACGAACAAGTTCTATAACTTCATGCGCTTCAATTGGACCATATTTGCGATCAAGGTTTTTGCTAAGTAATTCATTAATAGTAACCATTTCAACTCCAAGTTTTAAGCTTTCTGCTTCAATATGTTTATTTTAAGATAGAACCTAAACCAAAAACTTTTTTAAAATTATTTATTTTTATTATTGTTTTACTGATCCTTGCTGCGACTTTTAACAGATAGCAGCTAAAAATGGTAATGAGGATGCTATTAAAATGATGGAAGCAATTAAGGAACCATAAAAATAAGCATTGATCCTGGTGCGCCAGATCTAGCGCTGGCCACAACCAAATTTCTAAACCTTTTTTTAATCAACTAAAAAAACATCGAATGCGGTTTTCAACTGCCAAGAAGTGAAGCAATAGACATGCTTCACTAGTTGTTGTTCTTAAACTTCAGTCAATTCATTAATATCTAGGATATGAACGCCGTTTGATGTCAGTAGCCAACATGGGAGGGTATGTGCTTCAGTGACTTGAAGTATGAGGCTGTTAAGAGTGTCACTAGATTTTTTGCAGTAAAGGCAATCAGGCTCAGGATTGCTACCATCATCATCAATCAATGGCGTGTCAGCAATTAAGCGGTATGAAGCATACTTAATGATGTCAATATCATCGGCATTGATTGGCTCTTTTGAGCTTAGGAGTACTTGCTCTAAGCTGAATGCTTCAGGTTCAATCCATTTAACCTTGCTGGTGTTTTCAATCTGGTAACTTAACTGAGTGCCATCAGCAAAAAACACGACAAATTGACCATCTTCAATGTGCTGTACTTTAAAATTGCATGGAATGGTGAATGTGTTGTAGTAATTCATGGGGTTTCTCCAAGTTGTAGGCGTTGAGCCTAAGTTGATTAATCGTTTAAAACAGATTCGATAAAAGAGAGTATTTCAGCTTTAAGAGATGCTGAAATGGTTGCAGTATTTAACTGGCTTAAATACATATCAGCTTTGTCTTTTATTTCTTTTGACGTTGCAGTTTTACGAATTAAAACTAATGTATTCCACATATTAAAACCTTTAAGGATAGTGATTAAATCTATATTCATTATACAAAGCGCAATAGCTGTTTAATTTTTCTTAAAATTTAAAAATTCAAAACCTTTTTAATCAATTAAAAAACATCGAATGCGCTTTAAAAAATGCCCAAAAGAAAAGGGATAAGGTTTTACGCTTATCCCTGTTTGGGTTTTAGATATGGCAATCAACAATCGTGATTATATAGTCGCTTGGAAAGCTCTTGAGCAAGGCTTGGTTTTTGTTTTCCCAATCTTCTTCCTTGCGAATATCCTGTCCAAACATGCCACACTCTGAACCTGTCCAGTCGCCTATTTCATCACCACTGGTCGCATCTAAGAAACAGTATGTACCGAATGGGTTTGCTGATTTTTTAGCTACGAATTCTTCACGGCTCACCAAAAATTCATCAAAATCATAGCCACTCAAGCCATAAAACTTATCAGTGTCATTGGCTCTAATTGTTTTGATTGAATCTTGGTTATGATAAATATCACGCTTTTCATTGACTGTTTCGATTGATTCATCAGCCCACAATTCACTTAATGGACGCCAAGTACGTGAAGCATCACCGATACATTTTTCAAAGTAGTCATAAACACGGTTGGCTTCGGTTTTTAAACGGTTGATTTCGGATTCAAAATCAAGCTCACCAATCGGGCAACTATTCACATTACGTCCATCAAGACGCAACAGCATGTTTTTCCAACGTCCTCCGATTTCATACCAATCGTATTTCGGATTCGGGTTGGTGGTGGTGAAGTAATCGACCACTTTGCCATCAGCATCAAGCTCTATCCATTCTGTCCAACTTTCATCAGGTTTTTCACCTGTCAAAACAGTTGGCGTAACTTCTTCGTTATACCAATTAATGAACTGTTGAAGCTCAAACACTTCAGTACATGGCACATCTTTTTGATGCCATTGAATGAACATGCCTAAATCACGAATGCGACTTGAGTACGTACCATCATCGTTTTTGACCTGTACCACTGATAAATGCTCACCGCCGTTCGGGAAGTCAGCAAAAATATCACCTTTGTTGTTTTTGATGGCATCAAGCTCTAAGTCTGTTGCATCACGCACGAAACGAGGGTCGTCAAGAAACGCATAGCGCTCTTCACCATCATCTAAGATAGGCTTTGAGTTTTTCATCAAAGTGATTTCTGTCGATTCGTATTGGTCTTTAATTTCGTCCAATGATGATTCTGAAATGCAATATTTGTTTTTAATGCCTGAGCATTCAAATTCGTAAAATGGTTCTAGGGCATCTACAACATCACCATCAGGGGTGGTAACTACTGCAACTGTGAAATGTGACATTTTAAAATCTCCAAGTTTTGAGCCGTGTGCTCTACATCTGAGATTCCAAAATAGCTATTAAGTGGCGTTTATAACTTTTTCTTAAAATATGAATGAAGCTGAATATAACAACGGTAGTGGTTCAGCAATGAAAATATTTTAATCAATTAAAATCACCGTATACGTTGAATAAAAGTAATATCAATTATTTCTATTTAATGAAATAAAATAAGGCTCACATATTAAAATAACCTGATTACATAGATCTATATCAAAAAAAGCAATGTGGCATAAATGGTGCGATATATTTAACTTTTCTGATAACCACTTATAGCCTAATCTTCTTGCTTGGTTTTTTGTTAGGTTCGGGTGTGTAATTAACTTTCTTTGCCATAAGTTATCAAAAAAATAATGTGCTTTTTTTCTGCAAGCTCTAAGTTCTTCATCTGCAATATATCCTAATGGTCTACCATCGCTATTAATTCCAACATACTTTGAACAAATAGGGCATATATAAGATTTATTTACTAATTCTAACTGAACTTCGCATTCAAGACATTTATATGATGGTAGGTGAATATTATTATGCCAGCCAAACTTAGACTCTATGCTATCTAGTGGTGCGGATATTTTATTTAATGGGCAATTTAAATAAACAGATAATTCTTTTAGAACACCAACATTGTTGCAACTATTAGCCCACCACAATAAAAAGTTATATTTCTGCTTTAAAATAACAATATTTTGAGTCTGGTTTTTCCAATACTGAAAAAGTACATTTATGTGTCTACCTTTAATCTCATTTGATCTAAGCCTGAACGTGTTATATCCGAATGATTTTAATATTGCATCACATTCTTTTATTAAGTAAAAGTTGTAATGCATCAGGTGATCTTCATTTGTATTTTTACTTTTATTCTGTTTTTTATTTAGTTCATTAAGCTGATAACTTAAAGTCATAAGGAATCCTATATTTAGGGTTTATAATTTATATGTTAAAGAAAATAAATAAAAGATGGCAATAATTAATAGTTGCCATCTTTTTGAGTTCTAGTTAATGATTAAATATATTCTTCAACCGTACTGGTCATAAGTTTTTTCATCTTGTAAGGTTTGTAATGAGGAACATAACAAGGCTTGCAAACTGATTCATAGGTTTTGGTATCAGAATGATAATAAAAACGATCCAGTGGTTCATAACCGTTGCAATGATGGCAATAACGCTCAAAACCCAATGAAGTGAAGATCATCTTCTCCATAAATGCTTGTTTTTTATGTTTTGCTTTAAGTGTGGGTGAGTTTTTGACTTCACAAGAACAGATGTAATCTTGGTAATTATCTAACTCTGGTGATTCTTGGTATATACAAACAAACCGACTTAAGACATTCGGATCAAAAATATTCCATTGCTGGTCATGTTCTGAAAATAGGAAATATCCATCTGCACCTGATGGCATTTCTTTACTGTATTTCGAGTAATGGATAACATGTTTTTCCGTTGGCTCAAAGTCATTCAGGAACATTCTCAAGGTATTGATGTTCGGGAATTGCACTTTCATTAACTGTGCTTGAGTCACCAGATTGGATCTTGATTCGTAGTTCACCAGAACCATAATTTTACGGCTTTTGTCGATTCTGCCGATGATGTAATTATAGATATGATCAGACATTGTATTTTCTCCTATTCCATAGAGATCCATGTTAAGAACATGGATCATTCCCAAAAAATGCAATGAGATCGTTGCTCTGGTAGCTAAACTGCAATTCGGTGTAGTCCATTTTCAGTGTGCTATCTAAGTACGGTGTAATGTCGAGTTGCACGAATGAATCAATAAATTCATTTTCTGCGCCATACGCATCTATTGAGCCTTTGAACAGCTCCAGTACATTGCATGTTACATAGTCGCCAATTTCTGATTTATGTGTCTTACATGATGGTAGTAGTGCCAAGTCATTCAGGATCACTTGAACATGAGTGCCATCATATGAGCCTTGATATAGGCTGTAATGTTTTTCAGGATTCAAGATACATTCAAGAACTAAATCAAAGTTGTTGCTGTAAGAGTTACGCGTAGCGACATATACACTTTCTGCTACTGGCTTTTCAACTTTGGTGAGTGTGATTGAGTCTGAATGCTCATAAGCGAACAAAATAGGGTCGTCTACGTCTTGTTCTTCATCTGGCTCAATGTCCATTAACGCCAAGCGTCTATCTTTGGTTTCTTGGTCGAGAATTTCCCAACCATCGATAGATAAAGTACCGCCGTCAGCAAGTTGAATGAGAACAGGGGTTTCTTTGTCCTGATCCGTATTGTCCAGAATGGTGAAGATCCCTAGTAATCGAACCCATGAAGTGATTAACTGGCAAATGGGTAGGTTTTCATTAATTTCATGGCGATTCTTGCAAGACTCGCTAAACATCGCCAGATTTTCAGGGTGATTAATATCAATATAGACATTGTGCAAAACAGCATCAGCACTGGTGTTGTTTGGTGCTTCGTAGCTCAATTCAATCAATAAGTATTTTTTAGACATGATCAATATTCCTTAGTACAAAACTTCAGTGCCAACAACGCAATCCAAAAACTTACCTTGCAGATCAAATACTAAAAATTGTTGCAGTTCTTTTTGTGTCGAGTGGATGTTAAAAACAGGCACAATCAAGCTGTCTTTTTCAAATAGGTTATGGTTGTTAATGACGAAATCATGAGCTGAATAGCAATGACCTTGCAGATATACACCGCAACGCATCAGCTTATCTAAATCAAAAGATTGAGAGATGTAGTGAACATCTTCTGGTGCATATTCACTGGCAATATCTCGGCTATATGCAAGATTGACTTGCTTGACCAAGCTTTGTTGAAAAAAGTCGCTGTCATGCACTTCTGAACGTGCGATGTCAGTAACAACTAAAATGGGTTGTGTTTCCCAAAAAATGCTGAGCAATTGATTAAAATCAAGATGCTCAGGGAATTGAACTTTTGAAGTAATAACGCCCCAATCATCAAGGGTTAAAGATAGAAAGTTTCCGTAATGATCAAGCGGAATAACCGTTAATACATTAAGGTCTTGATGCAATTCTTCGTTATACGAAAAATCAGCAAGGGAATGACCTGTATTTAATTCAGGATTCACAATAATGTTTAATGTTTTAGAACGGTTTGTAAAAAAATCAAGTAGGCTTTTCATATCTTCAACTCCAAGTTATAAGCAATTGCTTAGGTATGAATTAATTATATTTGTGAAATATCCCTTAAAAACTTTTCTCAAATTACTTATGGAACTGGCAATGAAAAATTCCAATATTTTTTTAATCAATTAAAAAACATCGTATACGTCATAAAATCTAAAGGCATAAAAAAAGAGGGTAGACCTTTATTGGATCTCCCTCTATTTGTTTAATGGTTTCTTATGACAGGTTGTTTTTAAAGTACTCAATCAGTCTTAAATAAACAGTGTTCGCCATAAAATGTGAGCTATGCAGCGCATTAAAATCTGCGACATCTTCAAAACATTCAGTCAGTAATGCACTGGCGAAACCTTTATTCCATGTATTGAACTTTTCCAGTTCTGCATCTGACAGCAAATCATATTGAATCATGTCATTAATGGCTTGGTGTTGTAAATTTATCGCCACATCCATGACTTCGCCCTCAATCAATGCATGAGAATCATCAGGACTGAATCTAAATGATTCGTGAGCGTCTGCGATGGCTTGAACCTGTAACGGTGCATTGACTTCAATGCAGTAGGCTTGTGACTTATGTTGGTGAAATAAAACGACATCCAGTTCAATGTTAAAAATAAACTGCGGATCTGCTTTGGTTGCTACGCCAATCACATTGATGACGCAACTTGGTAAACCGTCATACGCTTGGGTGAAGCTTTGTAGCAAGTGGCGCACATTAGCAGTACCAGTATTAAATTTTTGTAGTTGCATTGTCGTATCTCCAAGTTTTAAGCAATGAGCTTTGATGTATTCATTATATCGGTGCATGTGGCCTGTATAACTTTTCAGTAAAAGTATTTCGGCTGATAGGCTCATGATTTCAAGTTATTTTTAATCAATTAAAAACACCGTTTACGGCCATCATCTTATGAAAGGAATAAGCTATGGGTGCTTATTCCTGGTGGGTGTGATTAGTGCGGTTCTACGTCATACGTGTTTTCATTTTCTTTAAGTCTGGCTTTTTCACGCTTCAGTCTTAAACGCTCTTGATGTTCCCTGTACAGGTTGGTGAGTTGACCGACTGGCAAATGTAGAAACTTTAGATCAATGTTTCTTACCCAGCTATCAACAGCAAACTTTTTGCTTTTTTTAACGTCTGGTATTTCGTAACGATTACCCTTGATTGCGCCTTTTACGGCATTTAACACGAGATCCGCGGTAGCTTCATTCCAGCACTTGAATAATTTAATGCCTTTAAACGCCTTATATTTAGCTGGTACTTTTTCACTGTACTTAAACAGCTCTCCAGTAGATGTCACTGCGATAAACCAGTCACAACGGACAAGCTTCATCGTTTCTATACGTTTTAATTCGTTTTTTTCTCTTTGTTGTTCTATTTCTTGCATATTTGCAAAGCCGAATAAGTCAGGGTTGTCAATTTTCATAGTCGCCATTTGAATTTTTTATACCTCTCAATGAACGTTCGGATCTCAAAAAAACCTAGCATTGGTTGGTCAATGCTAGGTGTTGTGTTTATTGGTCTTCAGGCATCATAAAAGTAATGATAGGCTCACCATTCACACCAGGCCCAACCGTAGCAATATTGGTGATTAAGGTGTCAGAAAAGGTATGCGGTGTATCTTGTAGAGCATATTTAAACTTAACGCTTTGGTCATTAAGTGCAACTGAACCACGAACGCTCATGTTCAACATATCAAAGATGGTATATCCCATTAAATCATTGATTTTTTCTGCATCAGCTTCCGTACCATTCGGAAAAATTGCTTTTGCAGCTGTCAGGTGCTTGTTATACAAGTTGCTTGTAATATAAACAGGGAACTTATAGAACTGTTTGCAATCTTTGGCATGTTCTTCTTTATCGCTAAGGCAAATAATCACGCCCTCTTCTAAAGCGTCTTGTAAAGAAAAAACAGTGATGACTTCAGCACCAGCGAAAAAATTATTCATAATAGCTACTCCATGTTTTAAGCAATTGCTTTTGATGTTTTAATTATAATAAATCCATAAACCTTAAAACTTTTTTTTAAAAAAAGATAGTATTTATTTAGGTTTAACAAATATAATTAATATAGCTTTTAATATATATGGGGTTTTAGGTGGTACTAACAGGAACAATTAAAAAATATAATAATGAGCGTGGTTTTGGTTTTATATCTACGAGTAATTTTGGTGATGTATTTTTCCATATTAAGGATTTTCAGAAAGGCGAACAGCCAATAGTAGGTCGAGAGGTCTATTTCGAGGTAGTTAAAAAAGAAAATAAAAATAGGGCAATCCATGTTTACTATTCCGACCATGAACAAACGCATGACAAGCAAAAATCATTGCCACTATATCTATGGATAATTTTTATTAGCATAGCTATTGGGGTGGCATATCTAGGTAGCATTCAATTAAAGAAATATCTATATAAAGATAATCAAACTACAAATGTTATATATCAAAAGCCAGTAGCCTATAAGTGCGATGGTCGTAAGCATTGCTCTCAAATGCGATCTAAAGAAGAAGCTGATTGGTTTGTGAAAAACTGCCCAGATACCATGATGGATGGTGACGGCGATGGCGATGCTTGTGAAAATGATTCAAGGTGGTAGTTGTATAGTTTCAGACAATAAAAAATGAGCTATTAATACTTAATTAATAACTCATTCCTTAGGTTGATTTTAGATTTCTGCCAGTGTTTTACCGTCTTGTAATTCATTAATCTGCGCCAGTGTGACAGCTTGAGCGTCATATTCTTCTGTCACATACGATAAAATTTCTTCTATTGAGCATTCACCAACTACACCCCAAAGCACAAAATTGGTATGGGTTTTTTCATTCCAGACCTGCTCAACTTGTTCTAGATCCAGATGCCCAATACTCACCAAAAGGTCATAAGCCAATGCCCAATTTTCGTAACGGCTGACAGATTCATCAATGATAGGATCATCAGACATTAAATAGGTCATCATTGCCTTAGCTTTACAGAACTTTTGCATTGTTTCGTTTAAAGTTGTCATAAACATCATCTCATATTGATTGGTTTAAAATCATTTTATGCTGACAGGTGGTGTCAAAAACTTATTCAAAAACAAAATTATTCCAAACCATTTTTAATCAATTAAAAAACATCGCTTGCGGTTTTCATCCTAAAAAGGTGCCAAATGGCACCCTAATTTACAGCGATCCACAACCCTCCTTGTTGAATGCGCCTGGTGGAACCGTCCAGTTATCCGTGAACACTGGTAGGTAATAACTTTCAATTTTGGACTGTACCAGTGCTTCCATATCCTGAATGTCGAATGGCTCAATGCCATTGCTCAGACTGACGACATCGATCTTTGAGCGACTGATCGTACAATCAAACTTTTGTTCATAACCAGCGATCAGCTGAGCGCGTTCCGGGTAGTAGGTGCTGATGGTTGACCAGATTTTAGGACTGTTGAAGATACAGGTCATGCATGAGCTACGGCCCCAACCTAAGCGATATGGCACTGGTGGCGTAACCTTGTACTTCTCCAGTAACGCCCATACTTGCTCTTCAGTGAAGTGAAGCACGTTCTTCCACCAGTCAACGCGTCTTGCTTTCTTACCGCTTCTACGGTCGCATGGGTGCGGTTCTAGCTGGTTGTACTTACTGCGGTTTGGCGACTCTTCACGGCGTTCACCAGTGATAAAACAAATGTTCTTGCCGTCAAAGCGTTCTTGGTTGTTCAATGCTCTGCGTCCGACATCGATCTTTAACGCTGAAGAACACCAGCGCGTCATGAGGCTGGCTGCTTGTTGTGGGAACTTCAAGCGTGTGCCTGGTTTACTGCGGTTGTTGTCGCGTTCAAGCTTAATTAAGCCCTCTGGTGTTTCTACGAAGTGGGGTTTTGAGTAGCTGTTTTCTTTGAGCATTTCGCCAAGGAAACCGCCCTCGAGCCAACTGAAGTACAATGGTGTGTCGAATGCCTGAGCGAATGCTTTGGTATAGTTTTCCATGAACACCCAATCCATGAACGGCTGGTTTTCTTCATCAATTTTGTGGTGCCAAAGCTCAATTTTGCTTTTATCTACTCCAGCCTCCAGTAAGCGCAAATACGCTGCAATCGAATCCTTACCGCCACTTAAGCAGACAATAAAAATGTCATAGATACTTAGATCGATGTCTGGTGCTTCATGAAAAACATGCTCAGCCAGTTCTTTGTTTAGATCGGTACCAGACAGCAACTCCAGTTGCCCGGCTATTGTTGGGATGATGACTTGATCATCGTACTTATGCGCTGTATTCATTCGACTTACTCCAGATTTAAGGCTTTGTGCCTTGCTTGCTATGGATTAAGTATAGAGGGGTGTACCAGGGGAAAAACTTTTCTCAAAATTTAAAATTATTGAAAATATTTTAACCAATTAAAATCATCGTAAGCGGTTATAACGTCTAGCAAAACGGCATTGCGCCGTTTCGGTGGTTACTTATATTTTTGGATGATGCGTTCAATAAATCGAATCATTGTGTCCTTATCAATTTTGGCCTGGTCGTAATTGTCATAGCTAAACATCACCAAAGCATCTTCCTGAGTGATGCCAAAAAACTCACGTACTGCTTTCCACTGGTAAACGACTGGTACAGTGACAACAGGCGCATCTTTTAGCTCTTCATTGCTGAGTATTTTTTCATACATGAAGATTGGCCCAACAGAACCATGAAAATTGAAACCTAGATTTTGGAAATACTCGACAGACGTAGCCCAACCAATCAGGCATCCTACAATATTTTTATCTAACAATTCTTCAGTGGTGAAACCTGAAAAGAAATCGGTGTGTTGTTCTGTATGGCTTGCGTCATAATCACGCCAAATGTCGAAATCAAAGCTTTCATCAGGAATGACCTCGATCACTAGCTCAATCAGCTTTTCTAAACGCTCAACGGTCGTTGCTTTGTTCATATCTGCTCCAAGTTTTAGGCAGTGTGCCAAAAGGGGTAGCGGTACATACTGGCGCACGTACCGCTTTTGGATTTACAAATCCAGTTGAATTAAGAACAGTGGTAAAGGTGCATCACTATCTTGTGTAATGAGCATAGGCAAGAAGAAACTAAATCCCTCAAAAAACACGCCCATATCGTAATCATCTTGAAAAGAAAAGGGCTGTGAAGTGATGCTGACATTCTCAATAGCACTAATTAGTGCCTCGATGTTGGTGTGTTTTGATGTATCGATCACATACACACGAAAACCGGCTTCTGTGATGTTAGGTATCTGTTGTACTTGCTGTGGCAAGTAAAAGCCAAGTTCATTGATAGCACTGACGAGTTGCGGATTTTCAATTGTCATGGGTAGGTTTCCTTATTGAACTACTTTTGCGTTATTTAAATTTTGCAATGCGATATGCGTTAAACGTTGATTAATGATTCCGTCATACGGCGAAATGAAATCCTCTTGCCAGTTATGCATGAGATGTTCAATCGGGTATGTTTCCAGATATTCTTCTAATGCTTCATTCGGCTTAGGAACGAAAGCTAATGGCTCTTTAATGTTGTAATTGCTGGCGATGTATTCCAGTGGATCACAATCACCTGGTACGTTGACCGTAGCAACAAACTCAAGATAAGCACCATCGGGAAAAAACTTATTGAAGCAATCAACCACAACAGATATTTCACGGACTTCATCATCATTTAAAGTGAACTCACGGACTTCGTTATCCAGTGCAACAATTGAGCTAGATAACAAGTGGTCAAGGTCTTGTGGACGGATGTTCACGCAATTAATAACTTGGTTGATATGATGAATAATCTCGTCTTTGATTCGGTCTTCAAAAGCGTAGTTGCTGTCAAAAATAATATGATCGACATCTTCATAATTGAGTCCAAAAAACTCACGTACTGCTTCAGAACCGCGATAAACAACATTTGTTTTGAGTTCTTCATAAGTGAATGGCTCACCAGTATTCGCACGGAATGGTGCATAAAGGGGAACGCCGTCTAACATCATGAAGTTAAGTCTTTTAAATGTTTCATCAGCTGTCGCCCAACCTATGACGCAACAATTAGCATCACTATTTATAAGTTGAGCAAAAGTCATATTGTCGGTACCTGGGATCGTGCGCCATAAATCCAGATCAAAACGCTCATGTGGTACTTGCTTGATGATATTTTTTAAATGATTTAGCTTATCAAGTTGATTCATTACAGGACTCCAAGTTTTAAGCAATTGCTTTCGATAGAGCCATTTTATTTAAAAAATACTAATGAATAACTTTATTGGAATTAATTAACTGACCTAAAACTCGTAATGGATATTTGAAAATATTTTAATCAATTAAAATCATCGTATACGTTTTAAGCCATGCTTAGACGGCGTATATACCGGTCTATTTTTATAATGCAAAAAAAAGAGTACTTAAGTTCGGACTTAAATACTCTTAATGAGTTGGGGCATTATTCCCGATTGGCTAAGTTGAAAAATAGTGAATACATTGCATTCTTAAATAACCAAAAGGTGAGGGGATTATCCGCTTCATCTTTAGACTGGTGGCGAATGATATTCCAGTTGAAATACTTTTCTGAATAGCCCATGTGAGTGACATAAGCAAAATTACGAACGTCATTTTCTGAAACGTATTGGAATGCTTGTTTAAGCTCATTTTGGGTGTTTTGTTCGCCGTCATGGTCAAAAGCATCAGCTTCTAAGATAAGTTCGCGCATGCCGACCATAGCAAGGTATATGACTGCTTCAAAGTCATAGTTCATCATGCGTAGGAAGTGTTTTTTCAAAAAGGCTTCGTCAATGTGTTCAACTTCTTTGTAATTTTTAAGTGCGCTTAGACCATGCACACCAAAGATATATTTAAGTACACGAAATTGAGCGCATAACGGCAAGTTTTCACCCTCCACATGTGAGCAAAGGGCGGTGTAGCGGTTCATGTCGATGACTGAGCTTAGAGATTGTTTTAAAGCGCCTAATAGCATTGTTATATCCTTTTTCGGGTTTTGTTTATTGTATGGTGTACGGTTAAGCAAGAAATGTGTTAACTAAATGAGTTGTGTCATGGTGTTGAGATATCTTTTCGGCATCCATGTCGTTATGTTCTTCATAGATAGTTTTTAAGGTTTTGATGGTTTCATGCATCAAGGTTTCATGATGCTCAGTATTGAATTTGAACTTGTGGCACTCTTTAGCAAGGGATACACGAACTTTGAATTTTTCTAAAAATTCGATGGTTTTATTGGTGGTGTCGCTTTCACATCCAAAGTAACAAACATTATCAATATGCAATGTGGTTGTTTTCAGCATTAATGGATTTTTATCAAACACAAAATAAGCAAAAATGCAGTTTTCACGACTGTTGTAAGTAATGTAAGACTTCTCAACATTAATTGCGTCCACTGATTTAAACCAAACAACGCCATCGTCATAGGTTTCAGCATGGCTTGAGAAAAGCATATAAATTAAGGTGTCGATAATTTCTGCGGTGCTGTTGCCGATAATTAAATGATTCAGACTTGAATCACTTCCGTTTGTAAATTGGTATTGAGCGACCACTTTATTTGCAAATTGATGTGCTGCGTTATTCATTATTCATCTCCAAGTTTCGGACAATATTTTCCTAAGGTTTTATTTTAATCTGAGTCACTTCATTATAAATTTTTCTCAAAAAAAAAGATTCTTTTTTCAAGAATCTTTTAATCAATTAAAAGCTATCGTATACAGATTAATCTAATTATCCGTAACTCGGTGAATCATCATCATTTGATTTATCCTGGTCATTTTCCTGTTCTTGCTCTTGTTCTTCCGTATTTTCAAGCTTCAGGACTAGATCGTATGGTTCAATGATATTGTCCATGACTTTTAAAAGGTAAGAGAGGTCTTGTTCCATCGGTTCTAGGTTTTCATAGTTTTCACCGACATAAAGCTCTTGATCTGTCAGTGAACGTTTAAACGCATAGTTCCAATCTGATACGGCGACCTTGCTATATACCATGGTGTAACCAGCATCATTCGCCAGCTGGTTCATCATCAGTTTAGCAGCGCGACCGTTACCCTCTTCAAAAGGGTGAGCTTCATTTAACTTGGCATAAAGCTGAGTGAACTCTTGCACAAACTGGTCTTTGTCCAAACCTTTCAGGTGGTCTTTTTCTTTAACCGCCTGTGAGAACTTATTCAGTTCATCAGGGATCAGGTTTTTATCTAGGAAATGACCGATTTCATAATTACCGTTCGGGTCGATCGCACGTTTAGAAATGTCGTCCAGACGCACTTCTCCAGCCCAATCGTAAATATGCTCAAAGATTTTTTCATGGATTTTAGAGAGGTGGTCGAGATCGTAATTGCCACGTAACGGCGAAAGTTCCATTTTCGCTATTCGATGTTCCGTGATTTCTTTTTCCAGTGCCTTTTTATAGTCGCCTTGCGCTTGGCAACTGGTAGGTTGAGATAAGATGTCTTTCGCATCTAAATAAAACTCAAGTTTATCGTCCATATTGTTCTACTTATGAGTGATTGGGTTTGGTAATCCGCTGTAAGCTAGATTAGGTTGTATTCGCGATGATTAGGCTTTGTTTTTAAGTGCATTCCATTTCTTCATCAATGCAGCTTCTTCCTCGTCAAATGTTGTTTGACCAGTTGCTAAGCGCTCCATACGTGCGTTTGATGATGCTTCACATGCTTTAACAATGTGAGGGGAGAACTCTTGAGCTACATTGCCTTGAGCAGAACGGTATGCAGCACGTACACGGTCTTCGTATTTTACTTCTTCAGACATATCGGTTTCCTGTATCAACAATCTGTAAATTACAATAATTGTAACCCCAAACAAGGGGGCGATTCTTGCTAAATTGCGTATAAACAATCTTATTGGTATATACCGATTAACAAAATCAAATAAGATTAAAATTCCAAAAAAATCAAATATCGTATATTAAGTGTATAATTTAAGTATATACAGGAAAGTCGTTAAACATGAACGTATTCAAAACACTAAAACTATCTGCAGTTGCAATAATCTCAGTGTCTATGTCGTGCGCTGTTTTAGCTAATAGTTCTTTAAATAACCTGAATACAAACAGCTTAAAATCTGCTGTTGCGCTTTCTCCTACTGCTGAAAACAAACGTAAAGTTGAGCGTTTACTTAACACTAAAACACCGTACCAGATTGAAACTGGTGCGGTACTTAAAAAAGTGAAGTATTCAAAACACTTTAATATGAACGTTCAGATGTCTAGCAAAACTGCAGATAAATACTCTTCTGATGAAACTGACTCTTTAAACCGCTTTGTGAATGAAAAGATTCATCCGTTTTATTGCTCTGTATTCGCCAATGCTCCAGTTAAACCAGATCTGTATGTAGACATCGTGGACAATCAGGGTAAATCATTCTTTGGAAGTGCTGAGCGTTATTCAGATACTTGCCAATAGTTTTAAGGGCTAAATATTACATAGATCTGTTAACGCCGTTTTAGGCAAAAACAAATAGACCGCTTAATTGCGGTCTATTTGTTTTTATACTGACACCTAAAACCTTATGGAAAGGTCTTAGGTAGCACCGCTGTATAGCCTACGATCTTGCGTATTTTGATCTGCATATCAAGATGCAACGGCTGTACTGTCAAACGATTGAAGTAAGACTTAATCTCGCGCATCCACGCATGGAAACGATCATCGCAATGACGCATAAGCTTCTTAAGGTGATTGCGGTCAGCTTCTTGTAAGAAACTGAGTTCGCTGTCGATTGACCAAAGATCAATATCCTGATCATCTATACATAACAAGTACTGCGTATCAACGACCAATGAAGATACCAACTTGCCTTGGTCTTGCTTGTAGATCAGCTCAAAATTAACTTGTGCATCTAAAGCGCCGTTGATGTTTTCGATTTGAATGTCACGGCGTAAACGTACTGGTAGCTCCAGCAGTACAGTATTCTTATTTGACTGGTAATAATCAGCACGGACTTGGCTATCCCATGCAATATTTTCTAACATAAAATTTTGAAAAGAGGTGAGAGAATCTTCTTGTAGACCGACAACTTTTGTTTTAGATAAGATTTCAAAGTTCATATAATTTCTCCAAATGGTGAGCATTGAGCTCATACATTCATTATATTTCACTGTACATTTTTAAAACTTTTTTCAAAAAATATAGATTGTTTTAATGCTGTCCACTTTTACATTACATAGACAAGGGCAAAAAATCTAATTAAACTGACCTTGAATAAGAAATGCGTTCAAGTGTTTTGTGTTTTTTTATTCACCTTTCAATTTTAAAGAGCCAGGCGTTTTGCGTCTGGTTCTTTGCTTTCTGGTATATACCAAGCACATTTTGGTAATGTGCATTGACCAATCTCAATCATAAAGTTTCAGTTTTAAACCTTATTTATCGCTACGATTAAGCCAGTTGCTAGATGGGCTTTAAGATATGAATGCATCAAGTACAATAGCTTTAATGGCTGTATCTATTGGTTTTCCAGTGGTATTAAACTTTGACTTTGCTTTTACTTATTTAATTGGTTTTACCTTATTCGCCTGCACGATCGGTTTAATATTTATGATTGTGTTTTTTGTTTATAACAGTGCTGTGACGGAAAAGATTAGCGCAATAATTAAAAGGATGTTCTTTTTTGCTGGTTATTGCGCTTGTGTATTAGGTGCGGTTTTCCTTACAAGATGTCTAGTTTAGTACGTTAATGTTTAATGCATATTTGCTAAATAAGTAATACCCAAACATACAGATCGCTAATGTAATTACCGTCACTTTACGCGTTGAGTTCACAACTTCAGCACTGTCTTTCTTGCTATTAAAAATACCAACTTTGATCAACTTAAACACTGAGTCTAAAAGGGTGATTGCAAACCACGTTCCTAAAAAGTAAATTGCCATGGTCAAATATTCCTGTTTGTGCAACACATACTTATATAAATAGACCTGTGTAGTGACCACAATTAATGAAAATGAAGCGCCATAGTGCAAGGTTTTGACGGCATTGCGATGTTGTTTTTCATTGTTGATGTTAATCGCTGCGTTGATAAAACAAAAAATTGCCAATTGTCCAATGATGATGACAATCCCCATTGCAAATAATTGGATGTTAAGACCATAAGCCTTTTTCACTAAAATTACGGCGCTTGCAAACGCAAGGAACATTAAATATATGAGATATGGCATGATTTTCTTAGTATGAAGCGATGATATTGGATGATTCTAGGCTAAGGTTCAAAAAAAAAGAAGTATGCTGGTCGCAACATACTTCCGATCTGATCAGGCTTCTACGTTCTGATTGATATAGTTTTTGTAGGCTAACTTCACTTCACTTAAAAGGGCTTCTTTCAAAACACCTTTGTCTTTTATCGTTGGATTGTGCAAACCAAGTGACGCACGGCGCTGTTGAGTGGTGTTTTTATTGGCATCTGTTACCCAAACTGAGTCGATATAATCATCAACTAAAGCATGCAATTCGTTTGGTTTTACTGCATTGTCTAAATTGGAAAGTATAGCCTTATTGTTTACGATCGCTAAACTTTCATCATATTCTCGATAGCTTGTACGTAAAGTATTCTTAAAATGAAGCAATTGATCTTCAATTTTTAATTTACCGCCATCAAGCTCGATGTCGATTACAAATGTCGTGATTTTAGATGATAGACCTAAAACACCAACTGATTTAACGCGAACAATAGTATCCATAACAACTCCAAGGTTTTGAGCAATGAGCTCAAGTAAAACGGTTAAACTTTTGTGAGATCTGCTTCAATATCTATCAGCAATTCTTTTACTGCTTTCATGTGTGGCAATAAAGTATAGGTGTTCATTTCGCTATTAAATGCACCAGCTTCAAGTTGTACACCAGCAATAAACGGCTCATTGATTAAGTTGTTGCCAATGAGATGACTTAAGCAAGCCTGTACCAGTTCGATATTTTCTTCAGACTTAACCAGTAGGGGATACAAAACCACGAGTATTGGTAAATCACAAAACTCCATGTTGTTTGCATCAAGTAGCTGTTTAAGTGCATCCTTAATATCTTCGTTGAGAACCAACAGTTCTAAACCTTTTTTCATGTCTTTATAGGCGTTATCAATGGTCACTTCGGAAAAGTAAAACCAATCGCGCTGGTCATCGAGCATGAAGCTATCTAATGCAGCGATTTTCTGTAAGATCTGCAATTGTTCAGGGTTGAACGTGCGAATCGCTGTTCCATTGATTTTATGCTGTAACAACAGCTTTAACGCCGTTTGCGCTTGATCGTTTAACTGCTGTACTTCTTGATTGAAGAAGTTGCATAACTGATTCGACAGATCTACAAAGATAGAATTGTCATAGCAATCAGGTACCACGTTTTGAGTGGATAGCAACATAAAGCCATTTTCTGACAGCTCAGGATTCATATAGATACAAAGATTATGATCTTCGGTCAGCTCTGCAAAACCTTTTAAAGTGGTATATGCAATTTCATGATCAGGCAATTCAATACCAGCATGGATATTAATGTGGAAGCTTGGGCTTTGGTCGCCGTGGTCTTGATCTGCAGTACTGATCATAGATAACAGGGTTTCCAAAAGCGCCATATTCTTACGAATAGGCGCCATAGCTTCATTAATTAAGATAAAGCTACTATTCATTAAAGTGCCTCCAAGAATAGTGAACCCACAATATCAGTATTGAGTGGGTTAATTTCAATGAATTCGACCAGCTCCAGCGCTTTATCAAGTGTGAGTTCCTTAACGCGGAAATCAAAAAGCGTATACTCGCCAACGCCATCAATCACACCATATGAAGACATCAACTCTTCCAATTCAGGGATATTTTGATAATTTTCTTCAGCCAAGTTTTCCAAGGTCAAAAGGGCATTATCTACATGTGATTTGAACATGTGGGCAAGGAAGAAAGCCAAACGGTTCTCATGAGGTGCACGAATGAAGAAATACTCACTATGCTCGTCATCGTTAGAATCCTGGCGTGACGCTTTAACCAAAAACAAAGGTAAATTGTCAGTACCGCCGTGAACTTCGTTAAAATCGATCGGGCAAAAATTAGGTTTTAAATTCATGAGCTTTCTCCAAATTTTAAGCTATTTGCTTGATTAGGTTTCATTATATTAAGAATATGAACGGATAAAGTTTTTTTAAAAAATACTTATTTAAGCATCAAGAAAGAATTAATAATGACGAGCGCCATTGCAGCGCTAAAAATAAAAAACCTTTTTTAATCAATTAAAAAAAACATCGTTTACGTTTTTAAGCGCAACTTTAAGAGATTTCTCTCTTAAAGGCTTGGTTTATTCAAAAGTGTTGGTGTATAAGTCGGTTTTAATGAGGTTTAATACATACTGGCATTCAGTCAGTAGATTTGCATATTCATCATCAAAGCATTGTTCTTCTTCAAGCATGATTTCTATATTTAAAGGTTCAACCACTGTGTAAGGCTCTTTAACGCCAGTTTCTTTATAATTTGAAATAATGACCTGAATTGCTCCAGATGCAAAGTCACCCTCAAGCGTGTGGCTATAGTAGAAACGGTTTCTAATATCGCTGTGATTACTGTCGATTAGTTCTAAAGCTGTACCAAACTTGTAGGTAGTCAGTAATTCTATAACGTCTTGGGCGAACACTGTGTTTAATGAGTCGTCAGTTTTTAAATTGAACGCAATGTCTTTAAACCTTTTTAAGATTTCTTGCTCTTTAGACTCGTTAAAGTCTTTGAAATATTCGTCAAACTTATGCTCACCATGACTCGACAAAAGTTTATGGTGGTAGTTGTATTCGTCTACCACGGTCAACAGGTCAAGTTTTTGCAATAACTCAAACTCGTCTTTTGTAATTTCTTTAAAACCCAAAACGTAAAAAGAATCACCGCTGATTTCCCAAGAGTCATAGCGAGTTTTAAAATCATGTTCTTCTAATAAGGTTTTAATGTCTTCAAGTTCTTCACTCTCATAGCTTGAATACTTAAACAGGGTGTAATTAACAAATGCCATCAAAGCTGGCACTTCTGAAATTTTCTTAGAGACATATAAGCCGATATTAAAATCACAAATACGGATACCAATTGGTAGTGCTGATGTTTCGTTAATCGCAAGATTCATCATGAGATACTTGTACATATTAATTTACCTAACAGGTTGAATGTATTTTTAGTTTAATGGATTTAAAGTGGGAATAATTTTTGCTTAAAAATTAGAATAGCCATGGAATAAGTTGAATATTTTAATCAATTAAATTCACCGTATGCGGTTGTAAACAAAACGCACTGATGTATATTTGATAAAACCAACTTTTCGAGTTTAGTTATGGAAATTGAAAACCTAAGTAAAGACCAGTTAGAATGCCTAATTAAAAAGGCACAAAACCAAATTGTTGTAGTAGAGAATAGGAACCTTGATGATGGTTATCTCAAAATGTTTGAGATCGCTAAAGAATTAGGCTTAACTATTCTTGAATTAAATGAGCACGGCGAAAATCGTAAATTAAATAAAAAGCCAGTGGTTAAAGCAGATCCTAAATATCGCAACCCGAATAACCACAAAGAAGTGTGGGCCGGTCGTGGTAAACGTCCATCCTGGTTAAATCGTGAGATTGAATCTGGTAAAACATTAGAAAGTTTTCTTATCGTATAAATATGAAAAGGGCTTAATTGATTTAAGCCCTTTTTTTAAATGCCATTGTCAGTGTTGTTTAGAGCAGCTGCGCGACTACTTAACAGAGTTCTGCTTTGATGTGTTCTAAGACATCATCTTCAACACCCTCATTTGAAAATGCTTCAATGAATTCATTCAGGTTTTCATTGCTTAATGGCAAACTTCCGTATTGATCTACTGCAATCATTTGTGAGTTATGCACCAGATATTCAATACTGCAGTCAACAGAACAAAAGGTTTCTTGAATTACATCATTCACCTGATGGCCAGACTTTTTATCGTTAGTATCAATATCACTATTACAGTGAGGGCAAGTAAATAATCCCATTACGCAACTCCTTTCTCAATTAAGCTAATTACACCGTGTTCTAATTGATCATCAAACCAGTGCCAGATAATGAAGCGGTCTGTACCTTTGCCCCATAGATGAAAGTCTTCTTCGATTTCATCATCATTGTTTATCGGGGTGTTGCCAAACTCTTCCCATAATGTTTTATGGGTTTTGCCTTGCAAGCTTAATACGCCATTTTCAGAATTTGCTTCAAACCAATCTAGGATCTGATAGCGATATGTACCTTTATTCCAGATATGGAATTCGCATGGTAAGGAATTAGATTCATCAAATTGAATCTGCTGTAATTCACTCCATAACTGGTCTATTGATTTAGCCATGCTTTATAACTCCTTGCTTAATAATTCAATTTTAATAAATAAAAGCGCTCAAAAACTTTTCTTAAAAAACATATAAAATCTGCTAATAATTCCTTTTGGAAAAATACTATCTAAGCAAAACTATTGTTATTATCGAGTGAGCTTATTAAGAGGTTTAAGCATGAATCTAGATAAATACGTTAAAACAGATATAGACGATGGCAATGGTCACATTTGGCTTAAATTTACGAATGATTCAGGTAATGATACTTTTGCTTGTAGTCAATGTGGCTATTTGAGACGGGTAGATAGTAATAATCGCCCACTAAACAAAAAGTGTGTTGGTAAAGTGAAAATCACGCTGCGTTAAAATTGAGATTTACAAAAACAAAATAAGAGCCAACATAGGGCTCTTTCTTATTTCATGGGGCTTTTACTGGCTTTACGGAATCAGTGTTGGAATCCAATATTTTTTAGACTACCCAACCATTGCGTAATTAATAACTTATTCCTTAGAGCCCTTTTTCTTTAGGCACACCGCCAACAATCTGAAATGGTATCCAATGGTTAACCCATTTTTCTTTGGTACCACGTTTGCCCAACCAGTAAAAGTTCCAGTGAGGAACCCGTGGATGTGGTTTTTTGGTACCTTTGTAGTTGCCAGACTTTAGATCTTCATCGCGCTTTAGGATCGCTTCATTGATCTTTTTATTTGTTTCGGTACCAACAATAGTCGGCTTGTACTTATTGGCCTCAAATAAACGCAATTCACGCTTAATCAGCTCTAATTTAGGCCTGGCTTGTGTTGTTTCTGGTGTTAATGGTCTGAGATCTGGTTCTTTTTGGCTGAACCATAGAATCAAATTGATTAGCTTCTTCTGCAGTTCCATGAACGTGTTAATTTCTTGTTCATCTGGCAAGTTCTTTTCATCAAAAAACGTATCAATGAAATCGGTCATGCAGTCCTCAACAGTTGATTCAAAATCATCATCATCAGGGAAGTGCATGGTAATGGTTTTTGCTAAGCCAGTATCGGTATATACCGTGGTAAATAGCACCTTGCGATCGTTCAACGTGTTTTTCGCAAAAATAACACCGACCACTTGTTCATTTTGCACGTAGAGATTGGCATTGTCGGTTTGAACGTAGATCGCAATATCAGGTAGGTTTAATAGGAAACCGGGGATACTGCGGTTGTACTCGGTCTTTACAAGCATTTGAATGACTTGATCTTCAAACCGATAAATATTTTTGGTTAGGCTCCATGAGCCAAGAGTAATGATTTCACCAATGTTGCAAGGTAGCTGATTGATAAATGAGAGTGGGATTTCTTGGCCAGTGGCTTGAACACCCATAATGGTACTGGTGCGTTTCATTCGTTCACGCCAGATAGGATCTCGACAATCTAGTGCAGCATATGTCCATTCATCACCACTGATTAGGCATTCGTGCAGATCTTTACTGTTTTGTCGTGCGATCGCATAAGCTTCTACACTTTTCATTAAGCCATTGAGGTTAAGCTTCACATGTTCTAATCGCGCTGTGATGACTTTAAGTGGTATTCCTATCTTTGGATCTAAATCTTTATTTCTCATGTTGAGCAACCAGGATCTACATCAGATCAATATCTGAAAAAATTTCGTTGAAAAAAGGACTTTAAAAGTCCTTTCGATTAGGCGTGAGCACTATTATTACAAGGCGGTGTAAACAAAGTACCATCTAAGCGGATCATTCCAAAGCCGTAGGTTTTATCACGACCAATACCATTGAGCCATGCTGTTTTAAATAGCTCTAAATCACCAACAGTCGCACTAAATGAAATATCTATGGTCTGGACTGGAATATTCAAAATGCTGAGCTGTGGTCCACATTGTTGCTCAATTATAGTGACATCCAATAGACCTTTGCTACTAAGAGCGTTTTTGGTGAATTCGGCTGCTTCATCTCCAGTTAGATTTTTACGCTTCTTACCTGAATTGCCTTTGGGTTTTTCGCCGTGGACCGAAATGTATTCTTCAATTTCTTGGCGGTTAAAGCTACATTCACGGTTAAGAGGAACCATGATTTTTCCAGTGATTTGCTGACCGTGCGAAATTTCAATGTATTCTTTGGCCATTGGGATTTTGACGTCCGATACGCACGTTCTTAAATAGATGTGCTTGCCATCTGTAAAAAATATGACTTTTGCGGAACAGAATGTCTCGACCTTATTTCGTTTAAACATTTCTCTAAAAATGTACTTGAACAAGTTCTTTTCATTTTCAGGATGTGTAAGGGCAAAACAATTGGCTGTTAGTTTTATGTTATTCAGACTCATTTCGATATCCAGTTTTCTATAAACAGCATTATTAAGAACCTGTGTGGAAGTAAAGCGTAACACTCATATTATGAAAACCAACCACAATTTATTAAACCTACACTTTAATGATACTTATTTTTTGTGTTGTAATTTTTTTTTAAAAAAATATATGCTTTGCTGATTATTTTAAACTATTGACTGTATTTTAAGCTGTGCGTAAACTTTAAACGTTGTTTTGTACAATCCACACCTAGTTTGATCCTGTTTGGACGACTGAAAAATGAACATAAAGAATAGAACTACGTTGCAGTTTTATGAAGAACTGCAGTTGGTGTATGACCGTTTCAATGAAAGGCTATTCAAAAATGAATTACCAGATTGTTTGATTACGCTTCAACGTATCAACAAAAATACCGGTTATTGGTCTGAGAATAGATTTGCTTCGACAGAAGATGATACGGCGTATACGCACGAACTGGCCCTTAACCCTGATTACTTTGGCACCCAACCATTGCTTAACATTTTTAAATGCTATGCACATGAGATGTGTCATATGAAACAAAGCATTTTTGGTGAGCCATCTAAACGCTCATATCACAATGCTGAGTTTGCGGCATTTATGCTTGAGATCGGTTTGATTATGACTGATGACGGCACAAAAGAAGGTCGCACGACAGGCGAGAAGATGACCGAAATCGTTGTACCTGATGGCTTGTTTATTCAAGTGTGCAATGAGCTAGTCGATGAAGGGCGTATCATCAAATGGTATGACAAGTACGCACCCAAAACGATTTCAAGTCTAGAAATGATTCAAGAGCAAGTGCAGTTGTTGGAGTCCATTCCGACTGCTTCTCCAAAGCTATTTCATATTGCCTTACTTGGCAATGAAATCAATTCAGCTTTGAAATCACCTAAAAAAGAGAAGCCAGTTGCCGAACCGTCAAAAGCACAAGATTCCCTCACTGGATATGCCATCCCAACAAGTGATGAAGAAGAGGAACCGACTCCCACTACAATGAATCCCTTTGATGTAGCGATCGGACTAATCGACATATCAAATACCGGTGCAAACCTTGGCGGTTATTATCCAACGGCTTTTGATGAAGATCCGTTAGATGATGACGACAAACCAATACCAGAACCTAAGGTTGTTAAACTTTATAAGGGTGAACAACCAAACGGCGATGATAACGAGTTTATTGTACTCAAAGAAACTATGATCGGTGGAACACTCTATCAAGAGCTTGGTTTAGCCAATTTTGAAGAGCCTGAGCCTGAGCCTAAGAAACAGACTAGGGCATCTTTTGCGTGTCCTGAGTGTGGCCGTGGTGCAACGTGTAGTCCTACTTTTAGATTATCGTGTACTGAATGTGAAGTTGAACTGGTACCATCAAAATCAATTGATAAAAACCAGGTGAAGAAAAACAAAAAGGCTGCTAAAGCTGACCAAGGGGATGCAGAATGAAAACGATTGAAGAGCTTGGAATTCTGTTTTCTTCACACAAATACCGTTTTTATAACGAAAAAGACTTACAATTCGCGATTGAGCAAATGTTTATTGCCAATGAGATTCCGTATGAACGTGAGGTTCGTCTATCAAATAAAGACATCATTGATTTTACTGTTGAGCTTGATGTCGGCAAGGTGGGTGTTGAATTAAAAATAGATGGTGCACGTAACGCATTATTGCGTCAGATCAATCGCTATTTAAGCCATGACAGCATAAAAGCGCTCTATGTGGTTGGTACACCGTATTGGGTGAATAACATTCCAATCCAACTGAACAATAAATTTATTTACCGCCATCGTATTTTAGTGGGGGTCTTCTAATGTCTAAATCTTACGGCACCATTTCTCGTCAAGAAAAAAACTGGCACATTGAATGTGAACCACATGTTAAAACACGACTTAAGCGTGTATTCCCACAAGTCAGCCAACATGCATCAAAATTTATTGAGTTAAGCGATACGCCGTCTAATTGTCACGACCTACTTTGGTTTATTGAACGTTATCCAATGCATGTTGATGATCTTAAATACATGAAAGCGCAATCTAAGGCTTATGTGTCGCTAAAAGAAGATATTTTGGATGTGATGGACTATAAACGTCCGATCAAAACATTTGATCTTGCCGTGCCTCCATATGAGTATCAAAGAGCAGCTGCAGATCTACTACTTAATGTTAAAGGTTTGCTCTTGGGGGATGATTTGGGCCTTGGCAAAACAGCGAGTGGAATATGTCCGATGATTCTACCTGAATCGCTCCCGGCGCTTTTTGTGACAATGACACATCTTCCAATGCAAATTAAGAATGAAATTGAACGCTTTGCTCCGCACCTAAAATGTCACATCCTAAAGAAAGCATCGCCTTATCCATTGCACAAAGAGGGTGAAGCAGCACCCGATGTCATTATCACCAGTTATTCAAAGTTGAACGGTTGGGCTGAATATCTTGCCGGAAAGATTAAGTACGTAGTGTTTGACGAGATCCAAGAGTTACGGACTGGCTATACATCGCAAAAGTATTCCGCTGCTAAACTCATTAGTGACCAAGCTGAATTACGCCTCGGTCTATCAGCTACACCGATTTATAACTACGGTGATGAATTCTACAACATCATTGAAATATTGCGTCCAGATAGCTTAGGTACCGCTACTGAATTCGCTCGTGAGTGGTGTTCACAAGAAAAACGTATTAATGATCCTAAAGCGTTTGGGATGTTTTTACGTGATGAAGGTCTAATGTTGCGCCGTACTCGAGCAGATGTAAATCGAGAGTTACCGCCAGTACAAATCATCCCTCAATATGTCGAAAGCGATCCTAAAGTACTGGATCAAATTAAGGGCAAGGCAATGGAACTGGCAAAAGTAATTTTAAGCTCTACTCAGGAATTCCAAGGGCAAAAGCTTCGTGCGACAGAAGAATTCAATATTATGATGCGCCAAGCAACAGGTATCGCCAAAGCGCCGTATGTCGCTGAGTTCGTGCGTATGCTTGTTGAGTCTGGTGAATCAGTCATGCTTTATGGTTGGCATCGAGATGTGTACAACATTTGGCTAGAACGCTTGGCTGAATTCAATCCTGTTATGTATACAGGCACGGAAGGACCTGCAGCTAAGGAACGTTCTAAACAAGCATTCTTGAATGATGAAAGCAAAGTCTTCATTAGTTCATTACGTTCATCTGCCGGGCTTGATGGCTTGCAGTACCACTCAAAATGCAAAACATTTGTGTTTGGTGAGTTGGATTGGTCGCCTGGTGTTCATGATCAATGTATTGGTCGCTTAGACCGTGACGGTCAAATCAAACAGATCTCGGCATATTACTTGTTGGCTGATTCGGGTTCAGATCCAATTATTTCTGATGTCTTAGGCATCAAAAAAGGCCAGTTGGAAGGAGTTAAAAACCCGAATGGCGAATTATTTGAACATTTAATTACGGACGGTGGCGGTATCAAGCGCTTAGCCGAACACATACTGAATAAGAAAGTAGCTTAAGAGAAACTTTATGACTGAACTTTACCTAGCTTGTTTTAGACATAATGTCGGCTCAAATATTGGGTGGCCTGGTTTTAACGGAAAGGGCTATACAACGAATGTTGATCAAGCGCACGTTGTGATTTGACAACACAAACGTAAACTGGACATTAAAGTCCTAAACTTTAACAATATAGTTGTAAACAAAGAGAGATTAAAAAAAATGTCAAATTTTACAGAAGCATATATTCCAAGTTTTGGATATGGTTGGTATAACGAATCTATTTCTTATGATGCTTTAACAGGTGTACATACATAAAAATCTATATGTAAAAACAGATCAAAAAGCTACTAATGGCAACCAACGAACAGATAATTCAAGTAACCCAAGTGGGTATCGTGTTAGAGCAGGGTTTGTTGATCCTAAAAGTGATAAAAGATTTTAGAATGTATCCGGTACACACTATGAAACCCTAGATAATGGGTGAGCTGTTTCTCAATACACATCTGCAAAAGATTGCAATTTTAAATTTGGGCAGTTTTTATAAAATCTTATGAAAAAGAATAAAATTCTATTAATAGTTCTTGTGGTTGGTATTATTGTTTTAGGTATTGTAATTTTTATAAAATCTCAAGCAGTTACAGAAACAAAAAGATTGGGTAACGGTGAAAATACCAACCATAATGAAACGAGTTCATCTTCCAAACCATCTATCTAGTTTCCTTTGAAGAAGTTTTACCAATTTGGAAAGGCTAGGTTTACAACTATATTGTAAAAAACCGCTATTTTTCTAAACTGAAAAATCCATTGAGTTTAGAACTGTAATGTGGATTTATTCAATTAGATTTGATGTAAGTTGTTGATTTTACATTTTGCCAGTTTAAGACATTAATGTAAAAAGACAGGAACGGCTGGCTAACGCCACTATACAAGGCATCACACCTATACACTTTTTTAGATTGAATGCTTTACTGCGGATCTGAAGGCTGTACGCGTATAGTTTTAATCTTTGGCGTAATAACTTAGGTTTCATTCAAATGAAGATCACTGAGGATCTGAAGAGAACCTATGGCCCAGGTTAAGCATGTGTACCAGGCAAAAGGAACGGCTGGCTAACGCCACTATACAAGGCATCACACCTATACACTTTTTAAATGGGCTAACTTTACTTTGGATTTGAGGCATGTATAGGGTTGTTATACTGTTATAATTTCTCATCTTTTTATATTTCACCCCTAATCTCTTATGAAACTCATTGATAACCTCAACAATACTTTAGGTTCAGATATAGGGGAAAATCTCAGTAGCAAATCCAGATTAAAGATTGCCGCTTCATACTTTTCAATCTATGCCTATGCTGCTTTAAAAAAAGAATTAGAAAAGGTCGAAGAGCTGCAATTTGTTTTTACATCTCCAACCTTTGTCGCTGATAACGTCACAGATAAGCTAAAAAAGGAAAAACGTGAGTTTGTTATTCCTAAACAAGACCGTGAAAGCAGCCTGTATGGAACAGAATTTGAAATTCACTTAAAAAATCAGTTATCACAAAAAGCAATTGCTAAAGAATGTGCAGATTGGATACGACGAAAAGCCATATTCAAGTCAAATAATAGCAATGCACCTATGCAGGAATTCATAAGTATTCAAAAACCAGAGCAATCTTTAACCTATATGCCTATTCAAGGGTTTACCCCTATGGGATTAGGTTTTGAAAGAGGCAATGCGATTTCCAATATGGTGAACTGCTTTGATGAGCAACCAATGGTGCAAACCTATATTCAGCTATTCAATCAAATTTGGAATGACACCTCAAAAGTTGAAGATGTCACCAGTGAAATTATTCGACACATTGAGTCTGTCTATCAGGAAAATCCACCTGAACGTATTTATTTCTTAATGCTTTACAATATCTTCAAAGACTTCTTGGAAGATATCAATGCAGATGTCATGCCGAATGATCTCACAGGTTATCAAGATACCTTAGTATGGAATAAGCTGTTCAATTTCCAAAAAGATGCAGCAGTAGGCATCATCAATAAACTAGAAACCTATAATGGCTGTATCTTGGCGGATAGTGTGGGGTTAGGTAAGACCTTCACTGCATTGGCCGTAATCAAATACTATGAATTACGCAATAAGAGCGTTCTGGTTTTATGTCCTAAGAAATTGGGAGCAAACTGGACGAATTATAACGCCAACCTAGTCACGAACATTTTTGCTAAAGACCGTTTTAGCTACGATGTGCTGTATCACACGGACCTCTCTCGTAAAGGTGGTGAAACCCTAGGTATAGATTTAGCGAAAATCAATTGGGGCAACTACGATTTGGTTGTGATTGATGAATCGCATAACTTCCGCAACCGTGGCACGTTCAAGGATCGTGAAACACGTTATGACCGCTTAATGAATCAAGTGATTCGTCAAGGCGTGAAAACCAAAGTACTGATGTTGTCTGCTACACCAGTAAATAATCACTTTACTGACCTCAAGAATCAGCTCGCCCTTGCTTATGAAGGCAATGCAGTTTTATTGGAAAATAAGCTCGATACTGAACGTGATATCGAAACCATATTCCGTAGAGCACAGGCCAGCTTTAATGCCTGGGCAAAACTAGATCCTGCCCAACGGACAACTCAAGCAATTCTTAACCTTCTAGATTTCGATTTCTTTAAGCTGTTAGATAGCGTGACGATTGCTCGTTCAAGAAAGCACATTCAAACTTTCTATGACACCAAAGATATTGGACAGTTCCCTCAACGACTCAAGCCAATTTCATTCCGTTGTGCATTATCAACCGATCAGGATAGTGTTTCTCTGAATCAAATTTATGCAGATCTTTCTTTAATCAAGATGTCAGTTTATGCACCAGTCAGTTATATCTTTCCAAGTGCCTTAAGAAAATATGAAGAGATTTTTGATACTCGTGTAGAAGGCAAAGGTAAGTTAAGACAGGTAGACCGTGAAAAAAGCTTACAGGCGTTGATGACCGTTAACTTACTGAAACGCTTAGAAAGTTCTGTTCACGCTTTTAGGCTGACGCTGAATGTGTTAAAGAAAAATATTGAGAATGTACTTGCTAAAATTGCCGACTTTGAAGCACGTCAAGCGGATGATGAAGTTAGTATTTCACCAGACTTTGGCTACGATGAAGATGAAAATGGCGAGTTACTCAATACTGAAGATCTCATCGGTAATAAGCTCAAAATTCATTTGGCCGATATGGATCTATTGAGCTGGAAAACGGATCTAGACGGTGACTACCACATTATTCTCGGTTTACTGCGAATGATTCAGCCAATTAACGCTGAAAAGGATGCCAAACTACAGCATCTTAAAGCGCATGTTGTTGAGAAAATTCAGAACCCAATTAATGCCAGTAACCGTAAAGTCATCATATTTACTGCATTTGCGGATACAGCGAATTATATCTATGAGCATATCGCACCGATTTTGCTGCAAAGCTATGGTCTGCACAGTGCCAAGGTGATTGGTAGTGACAATACTTCAACGATCAAGACCAGAGTAGGAAGCCGTCAAAGCTATGATATGCAGGGCTTACTCACCTTATTCTCTCCACAGTCAAAGCAAAAAGCAGACGTATTCCCTGAAGAATCCAGAGAAATTGATGTGCTCATTGCAACGGATTGTATTTCTGAAGGACAAAACTTACAGGACTGTGATTATTTGATTAATTTCGATATTCACTGGAATCCTGTACGCATCATTCAACGCTTTGGGCGTGTGGATCGTATTGGCTCATCAAACAGCGTCATTCAGCTCGTTAATTACTGGCCTGATATTAGTCTGGATGAATATATTAACTTGCGAGAACGGGTCGAGAATCGCATGGTGATCGTCGATATGACCAGTACGGGAGATGATAACGTTCTCAGTGCTCAAGCCAATGATATTGCCTATCGTCGTGAACAATTGCAAAAGCTACAAACTGAAGTTTTAGATTTGGAAGATGCCAATACAGGGGTTTCTATTACCGATTTAGGTTTGAATGACTTCCGTATGGATTTGCTTGGCTATATGGAAGAGCATCCTGAATTGGAGCGATTACCGAATGGACTACATACTGTTGTGCCTGCACAGCCAGAACTCGGTTTAAATGCGGGAGTAATTTTCACCCTAAGAGCACGACATCCTGAGTCGCCTAACAGCCAAAGCAACCGCCTATATCCATATTACTTAGTTTATATTAATCAAGGCGGTGAAGTCGTTTATGACTACACCCAAGCAAAATATTTATTGGATGTAGCACGTAAAGCATGTCGAGGAAAGGATCATCCGATTCCTGAAGCGTATGAAAAGTTTAATGAGAAAACCAATGATGGACGAGATATGAGCCAATATTCAGAATTGTTGGATATTGTGATTCATACCATTCAGGACGTAAAAGCTGAGAAGGATATTGATAGCTTGTTTTCAGGCTTGACTACATCAGCGTTGGTAGATGTGGTTTCTGGATTAAATGACTTTGAGCTTATTAGTTTTATTGTGATTGAAGAATCTTGATCATGAAGTTATATAAATTTCCACCCCAGGCTAAAGTGGATCGGTTAATTCCGAAAAATAAGTTTTATGAACAAGGAAAAGCCAATACCAAGATCGAACAGCTATTTGTTGATCAAGTGGAAAATATACGGTGGGCTTACAAGTTGGCTTCATCTACAATTCACCTCCAAGATCAGGAAGATTTGAAGGAAATTCAAATCTTTCGAGTGAAAAGTCGGGTTGAAGATTTAGATGTGTCGATTCTATCTTTCATTGATAAGCTCATTCTCACTCCCATTATTTTTGAAGTTGTTTATCAAGATAAAGTGAAAGTTGTTGCAACCTATAAACGTTTGAATCAAGCAGACAAAACTAAAGCGGTGATAGGTCAATATTATGCTTCTGAGTGGCTAGAAGATCATGATCGTATTGAATTGCCCCTTTACTTAAAACTGGCTGATCTATATGAATATTTCATCGCACAGATATTGCCGATTACATCAAGCGAAGATTCAGGAGAGGATGATGAATCTATTTCCATTGAACTTAAATTGCAAAGAGCTCAACAACTTGAAAGCTTGCAAAAGCAGCTTGATAAGCTGAAATCCAAGTTGAGAACTGAAAAACAGTTTAATCGTAAGGTTGAACTCAATAAGCATATTCATGCACTTGAATCTGATTTAAACAAATTAGTGAATTAAATATAAAGGTATATTGATGGACAAGTTAAAAATGCACTCACCAAACCTAGTCGATAGCAACATCGAAAAGATTGCAGCACTATTCCCAAACTGCATTACCGAAACCAAAGATGAAAATGGTGAATTGAAAAAAGCTGTTGATTTTGACTTGCTTAAACAAGAACTTTCACAAGTTTTGGTTGATGGTGAGCAAGAACGCTATCGTCTTGATTGGGTCGGCAAAAAAGAAGCCATTTTAACGGCTAATGCCCCAATTGCGAAAACCTTGCGCCCATGCCGTGAAGAAAGCATTAATTTTGATAAGACAGAAAACTTGTTTATCGAAGGTGATAACCTCGAAGCCTTGAAACTTCTGCAAGAAAATTACTTGGGCAAGGTCAAAATGATTTACATTGACCCACCATACAACACAGGTAATGATTTTATTTATGAAGATGACTTTGCAGAAAGTACAAATAAATTTTTTGAACGCTCAAACCAAGTAGATGAAGATGGAAACAAATTAGTAGCTTGGAAAGAGACTGAAGGTAGATTCCATTCAGCTTGGTTGAGTAATATGTATAGTCGGTTACTGTTAGCTAAAAACTTACTTAAGGATGACGGATTAATATTTATCAGTATAAACGATGCAGAGGTTAATAATTTAAAAAGTTTATGTAATGAAATCTTTGGACAGCAGAATTTTATAGCTCAATTAATCTGGCAAAACAAAAAAGGTGGCGGTAATGATTCCATACATATTGCTACAGAACATGAATATATACTTGTTTTTTCAAAAAATAAATCTTTAGTGGAAGCATTCTTCGAATCATATTCCGAGGAATATGCAAAAAGATATAAAGAAGAAGATAGTATTGGCAAATTTTATTGGGATACTTTCAAAAGAAAATCTGGCAAACAATATTATTCTATAGAATGTCCAGATGGAACAGTCCTGGAGAAAGACGAAGATGGTAATCCCATCAGTTGGTTACGAAGTCGAGACAGATTTTTACAAGACAAAAAAGATGGTGAAATACGTTTTGTTGAAACATTAAATGGATGGTCAGTGCAATTTAAACAAAGAATGCCTCAAGGTAAAAAGCCTAGAAGTATATTTAAGACTGAAACAATTATAGATGACAAAGGCACCACAAGTTCAGGTTCAGATAATGTCTATAGTTTATTTAAGCAAGATGTTTTTTCTAATCCTAAACCAGTAGAGTTATTAAAATTTTTACTAGGATTTGGAGCTTCTAACCATAATGATATTGTTTTAGATTTTTTTTCAGGTTCTGGGACGATGGCAGAGGCCATACTTTCACAAAATCTCGATGGTATTAGTAGGCATTATATTTTAGTTCAAATACAAGAAGATATAGATTTAATGTTGCATAGTACTTCTGGGAATGCTAGAAGAATTGCTGAAAATGCTATTTCAACTTTAAAAGAGTTAAATTTACCTCATTTCATAACTGAATTAAGCAAAGAACGTATCCGTCGTGCAGGTAAAAAGATCATAGAAGATAATGCAACTAAAGAAGGCATCGAAAACTTAGATATTGGTTTCCGAGTCTTAAAAATTGACTCTAGCAATATGAAAGATGTGTATTACACACCAGATGCTTTAAAACAAGCTGATATGCTGGATTTAGCTTCAAATATTAAAGAAGACCGTACATCTGAAGATCTGTTATTCCAAGTCATGTTGGATTGGGGGCTTGAGCTTTCATTACCAATTGAACGTAAAACTATTGCAGGAAAAGAAGTATTTTATGTTGCAGGCAATAGCCTTGTAGCGTGTTTTGATGATTTGACATTTGATGTGGTTGATGAAGTTGCCAAAGATCATCCTTTACGCTTCGTATCAGCAGAAAAAGCCATTCATCTTGACCATGATAAAACCAATATCAAAGAACGCTTTAAACAGCTCTCTCCTGATACCGAAGTCAAGTTTCTTTAAGAGGGTTTAAATAATGGAAATCCGTTTTAAAACCCTTGGTTATCAAAAAGACTCTGTACAAGCGATTGTGGATTGCTTTAAAGGACAACCACGTTCTGAAGGTCATCGTTATATGATTGACCAAGGTGCAGCGAAAACTAAAAAAGCAACTGCACAGGTTGACATGCTAGAGGAAACCTTGGACTTACAAGGTGGTAAAGCGAAGAAAGTTATTACAGAAGTTGGTTTTGAGAATGCACATATTTATGATCTACAAGCTGTACTGAAAAACATTCAGGAAGTACAAGCAGCAAGTGGATTACAAAGATCATCTCAACTCATCACGGATGATAATGGCAAAGGCAAGAACCTGACCAAAAGCCAATTAAACCTTGATATTGAAATGGAAACAGGTACAGGTAAGACCTATTGTTATATCCGTACCATGTTTGAACTGCATAAACAGTATGGCTGGTCGAAATTTATTGTAGTCGTACCAAGCATTGCCATTCGTGAGGGCGTTTACAAAAGCCTGAATATGATGGCTGATCACTTTCAAGAGCAATACGGCAAAAAGGCCCGTTTCTTTATCTACGACTCCAAAGCATTACACCATTTGGAAAGCTTTAGCTCGAATGGTGGGATCAACGTCATGGTGATTAACGTTCAAGCGTTTAATGCGACAGGTAAAGATAACCGTCGGATCTATGACGAACTAGATGAATTCCAATCGCGTCGTCCAATTGATGTGATTAGTCGTAACCGTCCAATTTTGATCTTGGATGAACCACAAAAGATGGGGGCGGATAAAACCCTAGAGTCTTTATCAAACTTCAACCCCTTATTCATTTTGCGCTATTCAGCGACGCATAAGCGCAACTATAACCTTGTTTACCGTTTGGATGCCTTGGATGCCTATAACCAAAAACTGGTGAAAAAAATCACCGTGAAAGGTGTGGAAGTACAAGGCTTAACGGGTACACATGGTTATTTATACTTACAAGACATCATTGTATCTAAATCTGCACCTGTCGCTCGCTTAGAAATTGAGATTGAAACCAAGAATGGTTTTAAACGTGAGGTAAGAAAGGTTAGTAAAGGCGATAACCTTTACGATATTTCAAATAAAGCTGAACAATACAATGACCGTTATGTAGTCTCAGACATTGATGCACGAGATAACTCGATTACTTTCTTGAATGGCACAAAAATTCATGTGGGTGAAGCATTGGGGCATGTTGATGAAAAGATCATGCGAACCATTCAGATCCGTGAAACGATTCGTGCACACATTCAAAAAGAACGTCAGTTATACAATCAGGGTATTAAAGTCCTGAGTCTTTTCTTCATTGATGAAGTGGCAAAATATCGTCAATATGATGAGGATAATAATCCTGTAGATGGCGAATACGTTCAAATTTTTAAAGAACAGTATCAACAGGTACTCAATGAAATTGAGGATCTAAACTTAGAAAATGACCCATATTTTGACTATCTGAAAGCAATTGAGGTAGACCGTACTCACAACGGTTATTTCTCAATTGATAAGAAATCAAAACGTCTTGCCAATCCAGCAATTGATAAGAAAGCTGAAGAAGCTCAGGTATCCAATGATACAGACGCTTATGACCTGATTTTAAAAGATAAAGAACGCCTACTTTCCTTTGAAGAGCCAACTCGTTTTATTTTCTCTCATTCAGCGTTACGGGAAGGTTGGGATAACCCGAACGTCTTTGTGATATGTACTTTAAAGCATTCAGATAATGTAATTTCTCGTCGCCAAGAAGTTGGCCGTGGTATGCGCCTTGCAGTGAATAAATTTGGCGAACGTATGGATGCCAACCATTTCCAAGGGGCATTAGGAGAAATTCATAAACTGAATAATCTCACAGTTGTGACCAATGAAAGTTACAAAGAGTTTGTGTCGAATCTACAATCAGAAATTCTGAATACGATTCAGAATCGCCCGACACAAGCGACCCCTGATTACTTTAAAGGGAAAATCTTTAAGTTATCCGATGGGTCTAGTGTTGAAGTCACTGAATTAATGGCAAAGCAGATTAATAAGCATCTGTCTAAGCACGATTATATTGATGACAATGATCAGTTAACGCCAAAGTATCACGAAGCGAAAGAGCAAGGTACGCTGGCTGAATTGCCTGAAAACTTGGTTGCATATACTGAGCAAATTCACAAGCTGATTGATGGGCTGTTTGATCCTAAAGCTTTGGAGGGTATGGCTGATAATGGCAATAAAAAGCTAACCAATACGATCAACCAAGCCAATTTAGAACGTAAAGAGTTTCAGGCTTTATGGTCTCGAATTAATCGAAAAGCCGTTTATCAAATTCATTTAGATTCTGAAAAACTCATTGAGCAAAGCATTAGTGCTGTTGAACGTACCGCTAAAGAGCGTAACAATAAATTTGTGGAAACGCTGAGTTATAAACTTGCAGAAGCTACACAGAATGATGAATCCACCTATGAGCAAGTCAAAGCCAAAGAAATGTTTGGGAAGGTGGCTTCCAAAACTGAGGTTGCGAATATTTCTATTCAGTCTCAAGTGACCTATGACCTGATTGGGAATATTGCCGATGATACCAATCTCACTCGTAAAACGGTTGCCCGTATCTTACAGGGAATTAACGCTGCGGTATTTTCACAATTTAAGTTGAATCCAGAAGCTTTCATTCGTGAAATGAGTCGTATCATCAATGAACAGCAAGCAAAAATGGTCATTCAAGGACTGAAATATAATCCTTTAGATAGCACTTATCCTGACAATGAAATATTTGTAAGTAATGAGAATATTCCATTACAGGCGTATAAGGCAGAGCGTCATATCTGGGATTATGTCGTCACTGATTCTGATAATGAGCGTAAATTTGTTGAAGAGTTGGATGGTGCAGATGAGGTGGTCGTCTACGCTAAACTTCCTGATCGTTTCCAGATCCCTACGCCTTTTGGTAGCTATAACCCTGACTGGGCGATTGCTTTCAATAAGGATAAAGTACGCCAAATCTATTTCGTTGCAGAAACTAAAGGCTCAATGCTAGACAGTGACCTACGGGAAAAAGAGAAACGTAAAATTGAAAGTGCTGAAAAGTTCTTCGCTACTATAAATCAAGAAAATCAATCATTGGGGGATGCAGTTCAATATTCTGTGATTGATAGTTTTGGTAGTTTGATGAAATTAGTTCAATAAATATTAACTGTAAAAAGATGGTGAAGCTCCTTATTAAACATATAAAGCTTCACCAGCTTGTGAAAGGGGAGAGAGCATAACAAATCAAATGCAGTAAACGCCTGACACGCGCCACTATACAAGGCATCATACCAATACACCTTTCCTGAAATACCCTTTAATAGTATCAATGGATAGATTTAGTTCTAATGCGATTTCCTTATATTTTAAACCTTGGGCTTTTAATTTAATCGCTTTAGATTTATTGGTCTGAAGACTTTCACGATAGATGACCCGTTCAGCTATCCCTTTTTCTCGTCTTGATTCCAACGTTCTTTCCAACTTCCTTTCTCTTGCCAATTCATTTGGAATAATAGCCCTTAAGCGTGGTAAGACTTCTTCAGGAATAAGATCCTCTAACTCACGATAAATCGTTTCTCGTCTGTAGCGATAACGATGTTCTTTACCTTCAATTTGGGTCTTTTTGGCTCGGTTGATTACACTTGAACAATAAGAAAGAGCTTCTTGATGTGACAAGCTTGGAGTAAATTTTCTTGCACACTCAGCGACTTCATTTTCTAGTGCATCTGAAATAGTAAACCAACTTAAAGCGTTTGCTAGATGGTACAACAATAGGTCACGCATACCAGCTGGTAGACCTGGGCCTTTTTTATTTAAAGCCACTTGGCACTCAATGATGATTAAAAGATCCTGATAAACAAGATACCAACGAGCATAAATACTGCCAGCTGTATTTGCTTTTCTGACAGGTTTTAATCCTTTATTAGCTCGAAGAACATTAATATCTCGGATCTTATCTTTATATGTGATTTGACAACACAAACGTAAACTGGACATTAAAGTCCTAAACTTTAACAATATAGTTGCAAACAAAGAGAGATTAAAAAAAATGTCAAATTTTACAGAAGCATATATTCCAAGTTTTGGATATGGTTGGTATAACGAATCTATTTCTTATGATGCTTTAACAGGTGTACATACATAAAAATCTATATGTAAAAACAGATCAAAAAGCTACTAATGGCAACCAACGAACAGATAATTCAAGTAACCCAAGTGGGTATCGTGTTAGAGCAGGGTTTGTTGATCCTAAAAGTGATAAAAGATTTTAGAATGTATCCGGTACACACTATGAAACCCTAGATAATGGGTGAGCTGTTTCTCAATACACATCTGCAAAAGATTGCAATTTTAAATTTGGGCAGTTTTTATAAAATCTTATGAAAAAGAATAAAATTCTATTAATAGTTCTTGTGGTTGGTATTATTGTTTTAGGTATTGTAATTTTTCTCTGTACACGACAAATTTCACAGAACCCTTATCCTATCAGGATTCTGCTTTCTTAAAATTGCCAAAATTTCCTTAAACTCTTCTTTTTTCCCAAAACCAATTAAACGCTGAATCGCCATTTGAACATAGTCTAAACCATAGCGAAATAAACTCATTGAGAGTCGTCCATGCTTCTTTATTTTTATCGCTTTTTTTTGATTATGTTGCCATTCACCCGTTAAGTAACACCAACAGAAGCTTATAGCTAACACCGCAATCAATTTTTTCACTCGTCTAGGGTCTGTCAAGCGCGTATTTTCAAGATTAAACCCGCGTCCTTTGAGACAACTGAATAAGGTTTCAATTTCCCAGCGTAATGCATAATCCTGAATAGCATTGGCATTAAACTGAGGAGAAACGACGAGTAAAAGCTCTCCATTTTCTAACTGTAGTGCACTTATATATAGTTTCACCCGACCAACCAAAATCCGTCGTTTACGACATTCAATTTGACCAACTTTAAGATGGCGAAATAAATCACTAATTTTATGATTCTTTCCTAAATGATTGGTGACAATGAAGTTTTTTTAACACGAATGCAGAAGTTGATGTCTTGTTCAATTAACCATGTAAACCACTGCTCACCGATAAACTCTCTGTCTGCGAACACATTCACAATACGGTCTTTACCAAAAATGGCTATAAAGCGTTGAATCAAAGCAATACGCTCTTTCGTATCTGAATTTCCACGTTTATTAAGCAATGTCCAAAGGATAGGTATCGCTATTCCACGATAAACGATTGCGAGCATCAGGATATTAATATTTCGTTTTCCCCATTTCCAATTGGTTCTATCTAAAGTCAGTTGCACTTTGTCGAATGAAAACATATTGAAAATCAACTGAGAAATTTGACGATAATCAAAATACTGACCTGCAAAGAAGCGCTGCATACGTCGATAAAATGATTGTGGTAAGCACTTGATGGGCAAGGCTTTAGATGCAGAAGAAAGATTACATGTTTGCTTTAAAATGATCACAAGCATGATGAGCGCAAAGCACTTTAAATGTGACTTGTTCCATTTTAGAGATTTGTTTAAGATAAGATATAACTCATTGAGATGTGTCATAGTATTCGTCGTTAGAAAACAATTATTGTGACATTATTTCAATGAGTTATCTATTTTTGTCGTGTACAGAGGTAATTTTTATAAAATCTCAAGCAGTTACAGAAACAAAAAGATTGGGTAACGGTGAAAATACCAACCATAATGAAACGAGTTCATCTTCCAAACCATCTATCTAGTTTCCTTTGAAGAAGTTTTACCAATTTGGAAAGGCTAGGTTTACAACTATATTGTAAAAAACCGCTATTTTTCTAAACTGAAAAATCCATTGAGTTTAGAACTGTAATGTGGATTTATTCAATTAGATTTGATGTAAGTTGTTGATTTTACATTTTGCCAGTTTAAGACATTAATGTAAAAAGACACACGTATATACTTTAGAGCAAGCTCAGGTAGCATGGGATAACGCACGGTCCATAGATCAACCGATCGCCGTGCACCACGTTCGCAAACATATTGTATGAAAGGTGGACTATCAATATATCCCCTCGATCTCACAAATAGATGATCCTTATATCAAGTATGTGGCGCTTGAAAAGGATAATTTAGGTTTATTGTGCGATGGAAATGACGTCTTTTGGTTAGACTTTGCCACGGGCAAAACCAGTACAGATTTTTCTTCTGCTACAAAACTTCGGTATGACCAGGCCCTTTCGTTAAAAGATCGCTATATTCTTCTTCCTTTTAATATAGCCGATGCACATAAACGACCGCTTTTGTGTATGTCCAACTTAAATTGACCAACAAATTAGGTTCTTTATCCATAGCGAATAGATCTGAATAAACATTAAAGTTTTTACCCAAAAATGCATTGTGTAAGAAGTGAATAAGGTCTAGATCCACGTAGTTAACCGTAGACACAATCTTTAAGTATTCAGACAAAGCTTTAAACATCGGTGTTAGCTCTGCGATGGCACGGCTAAACCGCTGTTCTGATTTATGCTCTCTATATTTTTCAAAGCCATTTTTCAAAATCTTTTTGAGCTCTGCATCATCAAATGGAATATTTGAATAAAACTCACCAGTACTAAGATCTCCAAAATTAGACATAAAGTTATCAATCACGGGTAATTTACGTTCTAGAGATAAGCGCTGCGTTGATCTGATCAATTTAATGAATGAATAGAAAAACGGTAAGAAGCGTCTGTAGTAATCATAAATAACCTCTGCAAGCTTACGATCGCGAACATCAGCATTGATGGGTACACATTTAGGATATTGCGTAACAAAAATGGGTTTCTGCAGATAAATGGTAAGGTCCTTAAACACCTCAACACCATTTAGGCGATTAGATTTAAGAAATGACCAATCTACCAAGTCATAATCAACTGCACGAATCTCTCTTAGATTTAATTCATCAAACTTAAAGTTGAGTAGGCGTAGGTAATCTACAAAATTAGCCAAGTACCATGGCTGAGTTTTATTGATGTTGTATTCAGGATGACTATCAATGTCCAAGTGATTTAATAAATTGGTCCACGACTTGTAAATTCCAGCCAAATTAACTTGTTTGTCTATTCGATCAGGTGTAAGCATAGTAATCCCAATTGTATATACTAATTCGTAAGAAATTAGATACATTGTATCAATAATTCCTAGAATAAATATTCTTTTAAATTTTTTATCAATTCTAATTCGCCACACAACAAAAATGCTTATTTACTGAGCTAAAAACTTATATCCAATTAATTAAAACCCTATATAATTATCTTAATACTCTAATTCGAGTGAGTTGTTATGATTAGTGATCCAATCGAAATCGCAAAATTAAAACAAAGCATCTTAGATTTAAGAAACAATATTTTTCCTCCACAAAACCTTTTAACGGTTGATGGATTACCAATTTATTATGGTGAGAAAAAGTTTGTTGATGAATATCTTGCACAATGGATGGACTTTTATCAAAAAGCATTAGAACTTTCTAGTCCTTTTGGTGATCCTATTGATTTGTCCGAAATAAATGAAATTCATTTGCCTGTGCATTTTAATTTGCCCGTGTTTGCTCGTAATGTCACTCGCATGATTTTAAATAAAACACTGGCCAAGGAATCTATTACTTTTCGTTCAAGTGCAGATCTGTTTGAGAAGTGCGGATACTTCAATCGTGAATATACGGATTTAATTCATGAGTACTTTGATCGTGATGAAGATAACGTATTGGTCGGGCATCGACCGTATAACGATATTCGTGCGTACTTGTTTTATGCCGGCGATGAAGAGCGTCATCGCACGAGATTTTATAACTCTGGCCTGGTGCTCGGTTATCCCGAAGGTTGGAATAGCATTGAGATCTTAGATAATCGTAACAACACCCGAAAACAGCGTAGTGATGCTTATACAAACCCTTTAGCGAAAAATAACACATGGTTCATCTACAAGAAGCTGTAATTAGCCAAAGCGCCGTGCGAGATCGCAATAGAGCCTTGGATCTATTGAAGTGGATTGCGATTGTGACCATGGTTATTGACCACGCATCAATATTATTTCCTCAATATAATCTGTTGTTGAGGACGATTGGCCGTTGGGCTTTTCCTATTTTTTGTATCATGCTTGCATTCAATTTGAACCAAGCTATTTCTAAAAAGAAAACCCATACATTAAAAAACTATTTTAAAAATTTGGCGTTGTTTTGTGTGCTATCAGAAGTACCGTATCAACTATTCAACCAAGAGCCATTTACAACTCTGAACGTCATGCCTACGTTGCTTTTAGGATTTTTGCTTGTTGTATTAGGGGAATCTAAACATAAATATGCAACGCTGCAGTTTGTCTCTCTGTTAGTCGTGATCACATTGCTATCTAATTTTATTATGTATAGCGTGTGGGGCGTTTTATTAATTGTATTCCTGTATTTATTCTTTAAAACAACCAACGTTCATTCTAAGAAATACTTTTTAATGATCAGCGTCTTGCTCACTTCATTGGCCAACATTTTCAACTGGTTGATTGGTGGCTACTATACGGATATGACTACATATTCTTTGGCATTCTCATTTGCTGTCAGTAGCGCCATTGCAACGTGTATTGGTGCACAATTCCTACTGAAAGGACAGCACATGAATTTACCTTTTGAATTACCGCCAGTGGGGAAGTAGGCGTACTGGTTCTATCCAGTACATCTCGTCATCATTTGGATTCTTTTTAAATTTGCATAATAAATTTAGGCATAAAAAAAGCACCAAAGTATTTATGACTAAGGTGCTTTTTTATTGCTTAATCAGCGTTATTCGCTAGATCCAGCATCTAAACCGAATGAGCTAATTTCTTGCTGTCTTTCTTGCTCAGCTGCTTGTTCTGGTGATGCTTGTGGAGTAGGTGCACCAGATTGGTTATTTTGTTGATCATATTGATTCAGCAATTGCTTTAATGCTTCAGGATCTTGAGCAATTTGATTCGCAATTTCTAATGTTGGGTCCTGTTGTTTTTTACCAGCAGCATAACCAAAAATAGCCAAACCAATGAAAGCAGCAAAGAAAGTGGCAAGTACGATCAGTACAAATTTACCAATAATGCTACCTTTGAAGCGTTCAAACCAAGTTTCATCTTCATAGTGGTAAGGTTGGTTAATGTTTTGGCAACCATAGCTAAATGCATCCATCCACGCATTACGAACCAATTGTTTAATTTGTTCTGTTTGCGGTAAATGACCTTTTTTAGCCACGTTTACTTTGATTTTTGGCTCTGCTAATACAAAACGTTTTTCTTCACCATTACCTAGTGTATTAACGAGCTCTACGGTACCAGAACAAGTGAAATAACGACCAACATCATTGTTTTCTAAAGTATCAAAACCACTGATTTGTATTGTTAACTCTTTAAGATCGGCATTCGGGATTTTTATATTTTTAGGTTGACGATTCAAATCTTCAGAATCCGTATCAACTGAGATTGTTAAAAGGTCATTGTTACTAAAAATTGAAACAAGAGGGTCGTGAGATAGAATGTCTTTTTGCTTCTTAATTAAACTCACAATGTATCACCAGTTAAAATAGAAATTAAAAGTATTATATTTTAAAAAAGGGTTTTAGTGATAGTTTATTTTATGTTTAACGTAAAAAAAGCCACTTTTAAGAAAGTGGCTTTTAGGTTTAAGGGAGATAGTTATTATTTATAAAATATTCCTTTTTAATTCTCTTAATCTCCATGCCTTTGTCTAAAAGCAATTTAAACTCATTAAAATCATCACGCATAAGCTTATGAACCTTTAATGATTTTTGACTCTTAGCTTTGATGGCACTGTTGTATTGTACTGCAGCAACCAGATCGTAATGCTTATTTAGATCCAAACCATAAAGTGATGTTAATTTTTCAGAAATATAATCAAATATAACGGTCAAACAGATGACCTTATTGTTAGTGTTAGTCAGTATCTCTTCTGGAAATTCATTATTTCCCGAAGCTGCACTGGCTAAACGTGCCCATTCTGTCATGGGTAGGGAACCATCTTCACCAATCACGTTGATTAAGTTGTTTAAAAAGATAAAGCGGTGATTAAAAAACTTCACTTTGCTTTTTTGCAAAATTCTAAATGTATAAACGTTTGCCCAATACACAACATAGTTTTTAATCTTTAGACCATTGATTGAGTCTTGCGTTAATAAATCTTCATTGGTGATGCCATGATATTGAGTTGCTTCTTCAGTGACTTGTTTTTTTGGCTTCCAGTAGCTCTCTTCAGCATTATAAAGATACTGAACCTGTTCTATTGATGATGTGCGGCACTTTTTAATACGCGTCAAAATAGACGACTTAATAATGTCAGGCACATCAACTGGATTCTTGACTTTGGCGGTAAATTCCAGTGTGAGGAAACATAATGGTGCTGGCATAGCTTGGCCTTTCTAATATCCCTTAATTTATAACTTAAAACGTTCTATTTTCTGAATTGATATTCGCGAAATAAGGAACTAATTGCTTTTCTCGGTCATGAATGTATGCAGTTGATGACATATCCAATACCGCACCTGGTACATAAGTTAGGTTTAGATTGATATTTTCACCGTTACCATCGATCAAGACGCCATTAAACCGCGCTTTGTCTGGATCTCCTTTTACAAATAGCTGTTGGCCAACATAACCGGACAAGCTATTGATATAGAGGTTTTTCATTTTTTCCGAAGATTGCAAAGCATTTATATAGAGAAGATCCATAATTTTTTCTTCTCCATTTTGATTTCTAATTTTTACTGTTTTTGGACCAACAACATCCACAATTGTAGCAATCCATAAGTCATGATGTTCAACTTCCCAACCATTGTAGCGACTTTCAATCCAATCGGGGCTTAAGAGTCTTGGCTTAAAGGGGTAGGAGTAGATTTTGAATATTAAGATCGAAACCACAATTATGATTGGTAAGCCAAAACATATTTTTATTTTATGTTTCTTAAAAGCACTGTTAAACATAACCGTATATACCAAAAAATTTAAAATCATTTTAACTTAAAATAATAAGTTTGTATTGGTTAAAACCATTGATATATCAATTATTCATCACTGTTATAGGTATAACCATCATCACTACTGCGATCTTTACCTACTAATAATTCTTCAATACGCTTAGCTTCAGCTATTGTTCTGAGTGCATTTTCCTTTTTTTCTTGTCGTTCTGTATTTTCACGAATCGCTTCAAGAATCTCAGGAGATAAGGCCTTTTCAGGTTGTTGTTCTTGGGCTTCAGGCTCGGAAGCACTTGCTTCTTCAGCCTTTATAGGTTGGTCTTTTTTCTTAGGATCTACCAAGTCATAAAACACAAGTTCTTTTGATTCACTCGTTGCGGATTCGTCTAAAAACTTCTTTTCTTGACCTTTTAATGGATCTTGTTCATTTGGAGTATTAGAGTTATTACAGGCACTTAAAAGGGTGGAAATTAAAATAACCGTTGCGAAGTTGAAAAGGGTTTTAGACACGTTGAAAATCCTTTAATATAATAACGTATTCTACATAATAAAAGTCCGTAGGTAAAAGTATGTCTTCAGATAAAAATAGTTCTGATAGTGCTACACAAAAGGTAAATATTACCAATGAGGTTTTAGATGAAGCTGCCATTAAACAGGCAATTGAAGCTAATCAACCCCGTAAATCAGGTATTTTAAAGCGAGTCTTTTTTGATTTCGGGCGTAAAAGCCACTGGAGTTCAGCTAGAAAAGGGTTTTTACCGCATTTATCTAATATTAGATCAATGCTGTCGCCAACATGCCCCGAATGCGGTAAATCGATTTTAATGCATGACAACAGGATTCCACGTTCTTATAAAGGCAACGTGAATTGGGTATGTGCACACCCTTTATGTGAATATGAAATTGTCGCACCTAACAATTTTAAACAACTTAAAAAACTCATTGCTAATACTCACTACCCAAGAGGGCAAGAACGTTTAGCTTCAATGAGTAATGATGAAATAGACAAGCTTATTAAAAACCATCAGTTTTCTTCTTATTTGTATTTAGCATTATCTATGTTTACAGGCTTGTACGTAGTTTATATGTTCTTTAAAGCGCTATATCCAATGCTTGTTGTACCAGGTGTATTATTGGTGTTTTATCTATACATGGTTAGTATCAATTCAGCTTATCGTGCGTGGCAAGTCCGTACTGGTCTTTTATTCTTACCGAATTCGCCATTCTTGGCATGGTTCCGCTATGCGCCAAAAAAATATAGCTTATCGTGGTATGACGGCAAAAACCCATTGCCAGTTGAAACACTGAATAAGTTAGCTGACCGTAAACAGCACCTAATCGACAATTTCAACAACAACGATAAAGGTGCTGATTAATATGCTGTTAAAACCAACGCTATTTGCGACTCTATTAGGATCAAGCGTTGCTTATGCTCAATTGCCTCAAAGTTCTGAGGCTCTAGGTGCATATGCAAACCATGTCAATTCTAATGGATCAAGTACACCATATCGACCATTTCAGGTCATGACCAACACTCAGCAAGAAACGGCGCCAGCAAAGCCAAGAGGCTTTACGAGTCGTTACCTGGGCGTGAAGTACACACCGAAAAAAACTGAAGAAACTCCGACTAGCACTGAGCGCACGGCAGTTGCACAAAATAGACCACAACCTAGTGGCCAGCAAGCACCAGCACCACAACAACAACCCGTTCGCCAGAATATCCGTCCTGTTACTTATACCTATCCAACTACGCAATACAATCAAGCGAGTGCATCTTACGATCAAACCGTACCGGGTAGAGTCGCTACTTTGAGTTGTGTTATTCATGCTGCGCGGTCAGAAGGTGTTCCGCTGTATGTTTTATTGGGTATACATAGCAAAGAGCGTGGTACCAATGGACAAACAGTGCAAAACAAAAACCTTTCATTGGATATGGGGCAATTCCAAATCAATACCATACACTTTAAACGTGGCGGTATGTTTGAAAGTTATAATAGCCATTATGTGCGTACTGATGGATGTCTGAATGCGCGACTTGCAGCCAAGATCTTGCGAAATCGATTAGCCACAAAACCGTCAACCGATTTTTGGGTTAGAGCAGCTGCTTACCATTCATGGACGCCATCTTTTAATGCGATATATCGCAATGGCACGGCGAAACAACCTGGTTTAGTTGCGTATGCACTTCAATGGAAAAACTGGCTTGAGAGAAAGGGGATAAATCCTAACTAATCAGCTAAATATATTTTTTAAGAAAAAAATTGCAGTTACGTAATGCGATATAATTTACCTATTCTTTACCCACTAAGGATTCAAAATGAACCTTAATACAACTTTAAAAAGTTTAGCTTTAACCTTATCCATGTCTGTTGTTGCTACTGCAGCTCAAGCCGATTTTGTTGGCAAAGTTGTACGTATTTCTGACGGCGACACTATCACCGTTTTAAACAACAACAATGAGCAGATCCGTATTCGCTTCAACCAGATTGATGCACCAGAAAAAAGTCAAGCTTTTGGTCAGAAATCGCGTCAGAACATCAGTTTCTTGCATGAAACGATTGTGTATGTGCAAGAAAATAGTAAGGACCGCTACGGTCGTACTCTTGGTACCATTTTTCAGATGCGTACAAACCAAGTGCCCAACTTAAACATCGTGAATAGTGTTAACTATAAGCAAGTTAAAGATGGCTATGCATGGGCTTATCGTGAATATCTCAAAGATAAAATTATTTTGAGTGCTGAAAGCAACGCACGTTCTCAACGCCTTGGTTTATGGGCTGATCCAAACCCTGTTTATCCAAGCCAGTACCGTCACAATAAGTAATATTGATGAACGGTGAATTAAATACCGCTAAAGCCGTAGCGGTATTAAATAAATATCTACTGCAACAACAATTTGGTAATCGTATGGAACTGCAGTTTTTCAGTGAAGAACTGCAAGCTCAGATTGAAGCTCTCAGCTTGGCTTCTGTACGAAATGAGTTGGTTACTCAGTTGGCAAATTTGGGAAAATGTCTTTGTGATGAAAAGTTGGTGAATTGTTCAGCCAACGCAAATCACTTAGAAGTGGCAATAGATTTCCTTGAAATGCACTTAGAGTCGCTGGAAGGGCGACAGTTCAAAGAAGGTTTTATATGACATCTATTGTCATATCCACGGAATCCAATTAATCACCAGATCAGAACGAACCACTAAGCAATTAGTGGTTTTTTTCCTAAGGGAACTAGATCAATTGTAGATTTTTAAAAGGTAATTGTGACTGACCATTAAAGTCTCAAAAATGACATTAATGTTCTAAACTTTAACAATATAGTTGTAAACTCAAAGAGGAAGTTTGAATGAATATTACGAAAAAATCAGATTCAATACTTGTGGTATTTTTTAAGTTGTTTCTTTGTAGCAGTGCATTTGTTGCATGTATTTTATTTGGATTTTGGTTGAGTCCAATGCAAGTACCATCCCCAATAGTCATTTTTATATCACTTGCAATCACCGTTTTATTTACTTATTGGATATTTGGAATAGGTAAACTCAAACATAAGTAAATTTACAACTATTATGTCATAAATGGATTGGTTATCTAAACTCAAAGTTCATTGAGTTTAGAACTATAATGTAAATTTACTGAATCATACCTAATGTAAGTTATTGATTTTATGATTCATCAGTTTAAGTCTTTAATGTGCAAAGACAACCGCACCTCGGTCAAGGCCGATGCCGCCTTCACCGGCGCGACCATGGCGCTGCCGAAGGGCAAGGCCTACCGCGACGAATTCTTCGGCGACGTCGAAACCTACCGCAAGGAATTGCTCGGCACCCTCACCGGCACGCCCGCGGCCGGCGCGAGCGCGACCACCCTGACCGTGAAGTACCAGGGCTGCGCCGATGCCGGCGTGTGCTACCCGCCGCAGACCCGCACCCTGAAGGTCGCGTTGCCGGGCGAAGCGGGCGCTGGCGGCTTCGGCTGTAAGGCGCGCGGGCTGCATGATTATGTCGTCAAGAACGGCTCTGCCGATCATCCCAACGCCGAGGTGAAATTCGCACTGGGTGATGTGGTCAACACCATGATCGGCTGCACTAATGGTGAAACGATCATGCTGTGCCACGACACCTCGCTGCCGCGCCCCTATTCTCTCGGCTTTCGGGTGCAAGGCACCGAGGGGCTGTGGATGGACGTCAACAAGTCGATCTATCTGGAGGGCAAGAGCCCACAGCCGCACCGCTGGGAGCCTGCCGAGGGCTGGTTTGCGAAATACGATCACCCGCTATGGAAACGCTACGCCGATCTGGCGGCAGGGGCCGGGCATGGCGGGATGGACTGGTTCGTGATCCACGCTTTTGTCGAGGCGCTGAAGGCCAAGGCCCCGATGCCAATCGACATTTACGACGCGCTGGCCTGGAGCGCGATCACGCCTCTGTCGGAACAATCGATTGCTGAGGGCAATCGCACGTTAGATTTTCCCGACTTCACCCGAGGGCAGTGGCGCACCCGCAAGCCGATCTTTGCGCTGAACGACGCCTATTGATCGACGCGATTTAGGCCAAGCGCACCGCAAAGGCGAAATTGGTAATCTTGTCGGTATCCTTGACGCCCGGCGCGCTTTCGACGCCGCTGGAGGTATCGACCAGCGGCGCTCCGGTGCGCGCAATCGCCTCGGCAACATTCGTCGGATTTAGCCCGCCTGCCAGCCCCCACGGCAAGGCACCGCGATATCCGGCCAGCAGCGACCAGTCGAACGCCAACCCCATGCCGCCGGGCAGCGCGCCTTTGGGGGTCTTGGCGTCGAACAAGATCAAGTCCGCCGCCCCGGCATAGGCTGCGGCGCGTGCGACATCGCTGGCGCTGGCGACGGGCAGCGCCTTCCACACCGGCTTGCCAAACCGCGCGCGCAACTGGGCCACGCGTTCGGGCGATTCCGAACCGTGCAGCTGCAGCGCGTTCAGCTTGGCTGCCACCAGTGCGTCGGCGATGACAGCATCATCCGCATCGACGAACAAACCGACCATGGCGATCTGGCCAGCTGCGCGCGATGTCAAAGCGCCCGCGACATTCGACGTAACCGCACGGGGCGACGCTGGATAGAACACCAACCCGGCATAGTCCGCCCGCGCCGCGATGGTCGCATCGAGCGCCTCGGGTGTGCTGATCCCGCAAATCTTGATTTTCGCGGGCATGCGGTCAGTCGGGGTTCTGGATCAGCCGCACCAGCGTGCAGTCGGGATCGATCAGGTAGCCGATCCTCAGGCCGCTCGCCTCCAGTTGCGGAGCTTTGAAGCGCGGCCAGCCGGTGCTTTTTTCCTCGGCTCCCGCCGCGTTCACCAATGCCACCATGGCATCGAGATCATCCAACCGCAGGCAACAGCCGAACGAGCTCGTAGCTGGGTCGAGGTCAGGATAGGGGAAGAATTCGAGCTGCAAACCGCCGCGCTGCAGGATCATCCAGCCGCGATCCTTCCAACTCGTCGCAAAGCCCAGCTTCGCATAAAACGCCTCTGTCACATCGAAATCGCGCGATGGCAGATTGGGGGTGACGTGGTCAGCCATGGCTCAGCGCAGCTTGTCGGCCATGCGGGCCGTATGAGTGATTGCGGCGCGGCTATCGGGGGCGGAATGGCTCATCACGATCATGCTGGCCTTGGGGAACGCCGCACCAAACGCGCGCGCTGACGCGGCGTAGTGCTCAGTGTCGGCATCACCGAGATTGCCGAGCGACTTGGCCTTGCTGTCCTTGATCAGGCAGCCACCAAAAGCGATGTCGGTGCCGTCGATCCCAACGGTGATATTGTCACTGGTGTGGCCGGGGCCGGGGTAAAATACCTTGAGCGGGCCAAAGTTGGGCGCGGTTGCTGGTTCGACCCAGCCATTGGCGGCGAAAGTCAGGCTGTGTTGCGCCGCAACCATCCCCTCTTGCGGGGCAAGCTGGTTCGACAACGCATTGGCATAAGTCGCAATCCCCGCCGCATGCAGCGCGTCCATACCGCCCATCTTGTCCTGATGCGCGTGAGTCACCACCGCCAGCGCGACCGGCAGGTTGATCTCCTGCTTGATCCAGTTGAGGATCTGGGCGGTCTGGTCATCGGTCCAGGCGGTATCGACCACCAGCACGCGGCCGCCATCCCTGACGATCAAACCGTTGGAAGCGACTGCCCCGAAACCCGGCATGTCGAGATAGGAAGTGTGCTGCCAGACATTCGGTGCGAGCTGGCGGAAAACCAGATCGCCAAACCGTTGGTCGCCAGTTTCCATTTGCTGGCCAATCGTCGGGCGGATTTCACCGGGCATGCACCCGCTCAGCATCAATGCAGCGGCTAATGCGGTGCTCAGCTTCGCGACCGGGTGCATAATATTGGGCAATTCCATCAAGTTTTCCTTTTATTCAGCATTAAAAACCCCGCAAATGCGAGGCCTAGTAAATAGATGATCTTAATTTGGTTCACTGTAGCAAAAATATGGGGCGAATTCAAACATGAGGTGCGACAGTTTCAAAAGCCATATGATAATCAACAAGCTGAGCAAATTTCTCTAATGGTGTAAGCCAATCTAACGCCTTTCTAGGACGAGTATTCAGTGACATGGCAACTTGATTTAAATAATGCTGATCTGCCTGATTTAAATCAATCCCTTTAGGTAAATATTGCCTAATTAAACCATTCATATTTTCGCATGTGCCTTTTTGCCAGGGTGAATGTGGGTCACAGAAATATACATCTATGCCTAAATCTTCTTCGAGTATTTTATGTTCTGACATCTCACGTCCACGGTCATAGGTCAACGTTTTACGCAGTTCTGCAGGTAAATATTTCAGAGCTTCAGTTAAAGCCTTGCGCACTGATTCTGCCTTTGCATCAGGTAATGTTGCCAAGATACAGAGCCGTGTATTTCGTTCAATAAGTGTTGCTATCGAACTTTTATTGTCTTTACCTTTAATTAAATCAGCTTCCCAATGACCCGGTATTTTTCTTTCTTGAACTTCGGCTGGGCGCTCATGAATAGTTTTAATATCCTGTAATATAGAATCTTTTTTAGGTTCACCGTTAGCTTTTCGCTTTTTATTTTCATGACGTAGACAGGATAATAAGTCTTTTTTCAACTCACCCTTTGGTAATGCTCGTATCGTTGAATAAATCGTTGTATGGCTTACATTCATTGTTTGATCCAAATCAGGAAATGTCTTTAAACGCTTTGCTATTTGCTGAGGAGACCATAAACAACGGATCGCTTCAACAATAAATTTCCAGAGGATTGAATCGATTTTGAGTTTTCTGTGACCACGTCTACGTCTAGCGAAGGTGTTATCAGAAGCATATCGAGCTTGATAAACGTCATTGATGCTATTTCTTTTAAGCTCACGATAGATCGTACTAGGATGTCTTTTAATGAGTTCAGCAAATTTTCTGGCTGAAAAGCCTTCTTTTCTTGACTCAAGCATTAATGCAGTACGATCTTCAAAGTTAAGATGATGGTATGACAATTTTATATACTCCATAAACCCTTTAAATTAATTAGGTGGTTTATGTCGCACTTCAAGTTTTACTCTGCCAACTTTAAATCAGTGGCTCCACTAACACTCTTCACTTATTTATTTAAAATTTAGCGACGTTAAAAGACAATTAAGTATTTTTAGATAATGCTTAGAATCAATTCAATTCATCAAGTTTTAAAAAATAATTCCTTTTGTCAGGTCTATCATTTTTTAAATGCTTTAAAAATATTTTAGCAGTTTCCTCCGAGGCATCCTCTCTTAGGCAACGTTCAACAAAGGATATATCTACAAATTCATCAGCTAACCCAGCACGGCCAAGATCTAAAAAGTAAATTTCATTGAATTTATCTATAAAAATATTACTATCCGTGATATCGCCATGAGAAAAAACCAATCTTTCTTCAACACGAGTCTCAGTTAACTCATTCCATAGACTTAGGTAAGTTCTATGGTCTCCCCATAATTCAGCGTCAAAATCATCTTGATCTATATCGTCAAGGAGTTGGTTATCAATAAAAAATTTTGACTCTTTTAACCGATGATCAATGTTTGAAATAAATGGACAATCAATAATAGCAACTGAATTTAACAGATTGAGTGCCTCCTTATAGATAGCAAGCAATTCTTGGTCTGTTAAAAAAAGCGCTGAAATTGGTTTTGCATTGATCGCTTTAGTGATCATTAATTCAAACTGCTCATCCTGAAAAGTCATGATGAGTTCAGGCACCTTTAATTTCTCAGAGAGCCAACTCAACATTTTCGCTTCGCGAGAGACACTGTATGTGGTCTCTGTATATAAAGTGCTAGATCGCTTAAGAAAAAAAGTTTCATTATTTCGATTAAAAGAATAAACATCCGATGGCGACTGACCAATTTTATTTGGCTCTAAAACGCTGTTTCCAATAAATTGTTGAATAATATTGGGCAATTCCATCAAGTTTTCCTTTTATTCAGCATTAAAAACCCCGCAAATGCGAGAGAGGTGGTCCCACTTGTTTGAACAACTAAAAGCGTATTTATAAGTGATATTCCGCTCTAGTTAAGCCACCTTGTTTTGTTGGGGTAGCTGATCATAGTAAAACTCATTTGGTGTCATTTTGTCTAGACTCGAATGAGGTCGTTTCAAATTATAAAACTCAAAATATGCACTTAATTGCTTTTTCGCATCTGTGACACTGCTATAAGCTTTGAGATACACCTCTTCATATTTAACGCTCCGCCATAATCGTTCAACCATCACATTATCTACCCATCGACCTTTACCATCCATACTGATTTGAATGCCATTTGATTTCAATACATCAATAAATGCATCACTGGTAAACTGGCTGCCTTGGTCTGTATTAAATATTTCAGGTCGACCATATTTTTCAATCGCTTCATTTAAAGCCGAAATACAAAAATCCACCTCCATACTAATCGATACTCTATGCGCAAGTACCTTGCGGCTATGCCAATCAATCACAGCACATAAATAAACAAAGCCTTTTGCCATAGGGATATACGTTATATCCGTAGACCACACTTGATTACTGCGCTGAATAGCCAATCCTTTGAGCAGATATGGATATTTACGGTGAGCTTGATTAGCCTGGCTTAAATTTGGTTTGCAATATAACGCCTGAATACCCATTTTCTTCATTAAAGTACGTGTATGACGTCGTCCTATATGATGTCCTTGACGATTCAACAAATCACGCATCATACGACTGCCTGCAAAAGGATATTGCATATGTAATTCATCAATACATCGCATCAGCTTCAGATCTGATGCACTCACAGGTTTTGGGCGATAGTAATAACAACCACGGGAGACTTTCAGCAGCTTAGCTTGCTTAGATACTGAAATCTGAAGTGAGTCGTCGATTAACTTTTGTGGTTGAAGCGGCCCAGTTTCTTCAACACACCTTCTAAAAAATCAATTTCTAATGCCTGCTCACCGATTTTTGCATGTAGTTTTTTTAGATCGATGGGTGGTTCTGTTGGAGCTTTTGATTGATCGAAAGCTTGCGAGGAAGCTGAGATCAATTGATTTTTCCAGTCAATAATTTGGTTTTGATGAACATCAAACTCAGCACTCAATTCAGCAAGTGTTTTTTCTGCTTTAATCGCAGCAAGTTGTGACTGACCATTAAAGTCTCAAAAATGACATTAATGTTCTAAACTTTAACAATATAGTTGTAAACTCAAAGAGGAAGTTTGAATGAATATTACGAAAAAATCAGATTCAATACTTGTGGTATTTTTTAAGTTGTTTCTTTGTAGCAGTGCATTTGTTGCATGTATTTTATTTGGATTTTGGTTGAGTCCAATGCAAGTACCATCCCCAATAGTCATTTTTATATCACTTGCAATCACCGTTTTATTTACTTATTGGATATTTGGAATAGGTAAACTCAAACATAAGTAAATTTACAACTATTATGTCATAAATGGATTGGTTATCTAAACTCAAAGTTCATTGAGTTTAGAACTATAATGTAAATTTACTGAATCATACCTAATGTAAGTTATTGATTTTATGATTCATCAGTTTAAGTCTTTAATGTGCAAAGACACTTGGCACGGATCAGGGCGACGCCGCCGCCCGGGACGATGCCTTCCTCGACGGCCGCACGGGTCGCGTGCAGGGCGTCTTCGACGCGCGCCTTCTTTTCCTTCATCTCGACTTCGGTGGCGGCACCGACCTTGATCACCGCAACGCCGCCGGCCAGCTTGGCCACGCGCTCCTGCAGCTTCTCGCGGTCGTAGTCGGAGGAGGTCTCCTCGATCTGCGCCTTGATCTGCTTGATGCGCGCCTCGATGCCCGCGCCTTCGCCGGCGCCATCGATGATGGTGGTGTTTTCCTTCGACACCTGGATCTTCTTGGCGCGGCCGAGGTCCTTGATGGTGGCCTTCTCCAGCGACAGGCCGACTTCCTCGGAAATCACCACGCCGCCGGTCAGGATCGCCATGTCTTCCAGCATCGCCTTGCGACGGTCGCCGAAGCCCGGGGCCTTCACCGCGCAGACCTTGACGATGCCGCGGATGGTGTTGACCACCAGGGTCGCCAGCGCTTCGCCTTCGACTTCCTCCGCCACGATCAGCAGCGGCTTGCCGGCCTTGGCCACGCCCTCGAGGACGGGCAGCAGGTCGCGCACGTTGGAGATCTTCTTGTCGTACAGCAGGATGAAGGGATCATCCAGGTCGGCCGACATCGACTGCTGGTTGTTGACGAAGTACGGGCTCAGGTAGCCGCGGTCGAACTGCATGCCCTCGACCACGTCGAGTTCGTTGTCCAGGCCGCTGCCTTCCTCGACCGTGATCACGCCTTCCTTGCCGACCTTGTCCATCGCCTGCGCGATCAGGTCGCCGATGTTGGCATCCGAGTTCGCGGAGATCGCGCCGACCTGGGCGATTTCCTTGCTGGTCGACGACGGCTTGGACAGCGACTTCAGTTCGCCGACCGCGGCCTTCACCGCCTGGTCGATGCCGCGCTTCAGGTCCATCGGGTTCATGCCGGCGGCGACCGCCTTCATGCCCTCGCGGATGAACGCCTGCGCCAGCACGGTGGCGGTGGTGGTGCCGTCGCCGGCGTTGTCGGAGGTCTTGGAAGCGACTTCCTTCACCATCTGCGCGCCCATGTTCTCGAACGCGTCAGCCAGTTCGATTTCCTTGGCGACGGAGACGCCGTCCTTGGTGATGGTCGGCGCGCCGTAGCTCTTCTGCAGCACGACGTTGCGGCCCTTCGGGCCGAGGGTCGCCTTCACGGCGTTGGCGAGCACGTTGACGCCGCGCACCATCTTGGAGCGCGCGTCTTCGCCGAAACGAATGTCCTTGGCAGCCATTGCGAATTACCTCGAAAAATTATTCGGATGAGAAATGTGTGGGAGCGACGCGCGATCAGCCGAGGATCGCGAACAGGTCGTCTTCCTTCACCACCAGCAGCTCGACGCCGTCCAGCTTCACTTCGGTGCCGCTGTACTTGCCGAACAGCACCTTGTCGCCGACCTTGACCTGCGGCGCGCGGACCTGGCCGTTGTCCAGCACCTTGCCGGTGCCGACGGCGACGACTTCGCCCTTGATCGGCTTCTCGGTGGCCGAATCCGGTGTGACTGACCATTAAAGTCTCAAAAATGACATTAATGTTCTAAACTTTAACAATATAGTTGTAAACTCAAAGAGGAAGTTTGAATGAATATTACGAAAAAATCAGATTCAATACTTGTGGTATTTTTTAAGTTGTTTCTTTGTAGCAGTGCATTTGTTGCATGTATTTTATTTGGATTTTGGTTGAGTCCAATGCAAGTACCATCCCCAATAGTCATTTTTATATCACTTGCAATCACCGTTTTATTTACTTATTGGATATTTGGAATAGGTAAACTCAAACATAAGTAAATTTACAACTATTATGTCATAAATGGATTGGTTATCTAAACTCAAAGTTCATTGAGTTTAGAACTATAATGTAAATTTACTGAATCATACCTAATGTAAGTTATTGATTTTATGATTCATCAGTTTAAGTCTTTAATGTGCAAAGACAGTAATGTTATGCCGAACAAAGATGATGAACATGCAACTAAATAAAGCTTTCTACCTTTACCTTACTTTTGTAGCGATTCTTTGGGCTATTATCTGGTGGTGTTTACTGATTAATATGCACCAGTACTTTAGTGCGGTTTTTTATGTTTTAACGGGGTACTATTTTATTAATAAAATTTTGATGAAAATTAGTCCTTATTCATCAAAAATACTTTTTACAGTTTTATGGCCAATTGCTTATCCAGTTTTATTCTTAATACTCTTGTTCAAGAGGTGGGATAAAATCTAAATTTGAAATGACACACCTATAACAACACCCTAGAAGGTGAAGTAATCCGAAAGTTAATTGGTTCAGTGGATCAAGTTTTAGCTAAGTAGTTTAACCTTGGCAACAAAAAAGTCCCATTTGCAACATTGGGGCTTTTTCATATCTATTTTTTATAGGTTATGAATCAACTAGCTAAAAAAAGAACAACCTTATGTTGCTTTCATGCTTATTAGTAATACACTTATTTGTGAAAATTTTGGCATTACACAACAAATAGTTTCACATTTTTGGCAAAGCATAGAGTAGGGAAAGACATGGCGGAAAATTCACTCAAAAAAGGTCAGTACACACGCTTTAGTAATAAAATTGGACTCTACAGTGCGAATCAAGAAAACGTAGGTTTTATTAAAAATAACAGTAATGTAGTGATTAATTTCCCATTTAAAGATGCTGTGCTGGTTGGGGGCATGTCTCGCGAAGATGTTAAAACAACAGAAAAGTTTTTACATCAAGAAGTCGATTCAAAAGATATTGATACATTATTTGAGCCAAAAGTACTTACCAATCCTGAATATTACAGCGCAACCAATGAGACAGAATTTGAATTTTTTGACGAAAATGGTGAGCTAAAAGAGAACTTGCTAATTAAGGGGAATAACCTATTGGCACTGTACTCTTTAAGAGAGAAATTAGCTAATAAAGTCAAACTTTTATACCTGGACCCACCATACAATACTGAGAACGATGGATTCAAATATAACGACACATTTACACATTCTTCTTGGTTATTATTTATTAAAAATCGCTTGGAAGTCGTAAAGGATTTGCTCAAAGAAGATGGCCTGGTTTTCATTCAATGTGATGACAATGAACAAGCATATCTAAAAGTTTTAGCAGATGAAGTCTTTGGTCGTGAAAACTACTTAAACCAAGTTTCAGTAAAAATGAAACAAACGTCTGGTGCTTCTGGTGGTGGCGAAGACAAGCGCCTGAAGAAAAATATCGAATATATTTTGATTTACACCAAAAATATGAATAGTGAGAATGGTTTTAAAAAGTTCAACGATTTCTATGACGAAGTAGAATTGTTTGAATATCTAGAAACCATGAAGCAGCTTAAAAAGAGCTGGAAGTATACGCGTATCTTAAAAAGCGTTGGTACCAAAGAGCACATTAAGACATTAACAGATGGTTCAGGTGAGCCGATTGAGGTTTATACGCATAAAGGTGTGGTTCTAGAGCCGATCAAAAAGGTGATGGAAGAAGAAAACCTGACTGAAGCTGAATGCTATCTGAAGTACTTTGATAAGATTATGCGCGACACGAATGCTCAAAGCTCAATTAGAACACGCGTGATGGAAGGTGTAACCGGGGATCATGAGCTATTAAGCATTGAATATGTGCCTAGATCTGGAAAAAACAAAAATAAAGTAACGACTGTCTATTACAAGGGTGCCAAGTGCGATCAAATTGCTTGGTTGAGTGATATTGCGGTCAAAAGAGGGAAATATATCTTCAAGCTTGAAAAAGCTGGCACCTTTTGGGATGGCTTTCCGCTGAACAATTTAACAAAAGAGGGTGGTGTATTGTTCCCGAATGGGAAAAAACCAGAACTACTTTTACAGCGTATTATTGAGATCGCCACGGATGAAGGAGATCTTGTGCTCGACTTTTTCTCAGGTTCGGGTACTACGGCTGCTGTGGCGCATAAATTGGGTCGCAAATGGATTGCGATTGAGCAGATGGATTATATTGATGAAATCACCAAAACACGCTTAAAACGCGTAATAAACGGTGAGGACGGCGGTATCTCTAAACTTGTAAATTGGAATGGTGGCGGTTCATTTGTTTATTTTGAACTGAAGCGCTATAACCAGGCCTATCAAGATGGAATCTTGGCTGCAACAAGTAAAGGTGAGCTGGACAGTCTTTATAATGAAATGGCTCAGAATGCCTTTTTAAAGTTTTGGTTTGATAAAAAAGACTTTGAGCGTGAGGAATCATTTAGGGCTTTATCACTAGACGATCGTAAAGTGCTTTTATTGCAACTTTTGGATGAAAACCAGCTATATCTAAACCATGCAGATATGTTGGATTCAAAATTCAAAGTCACTCAGGAAGAGATTGCGCTCACTGATAAGTTTTATGGTGCACCTAATGTCTAGATTAAGCCCAACATTGGTAAAAGATACCTTAAAAGACTTCCTATATTATCGTATTGAAAACGACAGTGAATACATTGAGTGGGCTAAAAACTTTACTATCCCTCGCTATATCACTGATAACTTGTCGCGTACTTTAAGGGGGTATCAAGAAGAGGCTGTAAAGCATTTTATCTGGATCTATGATCAAGATCCGACTAAAGCCAAACACTTACTTTTCAATATGTCAACTGGTGCCGGTAAAACGCTCACCATGGCTGCTGTTATTCTCTTTTTATATGAGAAAGGCTACCGTAATTTCATATTTATGGTCCATCAATTGCAGATTATTGAACAGGCCTATATGAACTTTATTGATCCGCAATTTGAAAAGTATCTTTTCAATAAGAACGGCGTGAAAATCAATGGACGTTCTATTCCTGTTAAAGAAATCAAACTCTTTCCAGATTCACAAGGCAACGCTATTAACTTTATGTTTTTAAGTACGGCGTTCCTCTACAACAAACTTGTGAATGAGGTAGAAAATGGTTTGTCTGCAGAAGATTTCTTGAATAATAAAATTGTTCTGATTGCAGATGAAGCGCATCGACTTAACGTGAATACACGTAAGAAGATAAAAGAAGATGATGAAGCGATTACCAATTGGGAAACTTCGGTCAATACTGCAATCAAGGCACGGCCAGATAATCTTTTGCTGGAGTTTACTGCTACTGTTGACTTGGGCAATAGTGCCATCCATAGGAAGTATCAGGACAAATTAGTCTATAAATACGATTTCTTGAGATTCAATAAGGAAGGTTACAGTAAAGCGGTTTGCTTCCTTTACAACACTGAAACTCAGATCGCCGATCAAAAACGCTTATTGGTGATTAATGCCGTTGTATTGAGTGAATACAGACGTTTATTCGCTGAGCGTGATATGCAAGTCACGATCAACCCAATTATATTGGTGAAATCAACCAACATTAAACAAAGCAAGCTAGACCGTGAATTTTTCCATAAGGTGATTAATTCACTTAAGCCACAAGATTTAGATTATCTGAAAAAGCTAAGTGAAACCAATCAGACTAATTTGCAAGACGCTGAAGATAGCTTTCGTTTCTTGCGTCAAATGTTTGCTTGGATTGCCTCTCCGAAGTCTGGTCTATCCACGATCAGCGATAGAGATGGTTTAAAATCATTTATTTCTGAAATTAAAATTCGTTTTTCTTCAGATAACACGTTTGTTTACAACTCAACGGATAAAACCAATTCAACTTTGTTGCCGATTTTAGATGATCCTAAAAACTATAATCGGGTGATATTTTCAGTTGATGCACTCACAGAAGGTTGGGATGTTTTAAGTCTCTATGACATCATTCACTTTGATATTTCTGCAGCGAAAAAAGTATCGCTGCAAGATATTCAGTTGATTGGCCGTGGTGCTCGTTTATGCCCATATAAACTGCATAAATCATATCGTTTGAATAATGATAACCTTGGCTTGTTTGATAAAGAACATGGCTATGAGTTTGACCAGTACAAACGTAAGTTTGACAATGCGATTGATGAATACGGGCGTGTACTTGAAACGTTCATGTACCACTTTGTTAAGACTGGCACGTTTTACGACAACTTAAAGTTAGAGCTTCTAGGTGAAGGGATTATTAATAAATCCACTGAAAAGCACACAATCACGCTTAAATCTGACTTTATGAACAGTGAGACATATAAGAAAGGTTTTGTCTTAGTCAATCAGCAAGAATTTAGAAATAAAACGACTGATTCTGAGATTGATACGACTTTTAAGCGTGAAATCAAAGCCAGTGCATACCAATTGCATGCTGGTAGCTTGACCGACAAGCAACAGAATCAGATCCAAGCTGAAGTTAACCATAAAACCATCGATCTGACTGAAGAATACTTTAGCCGACCGGTCTTGAAAAAGGCGCTCGTTGCGACTGAAGGGAACTTTTTTAGATTTAACAATCTAAGAGAGCATATCGTTGGGTTAGATAGTATGGATGAATTAATCGATAACTACCTACCGCTTTATCAGATCCGCTATTCATATACTGAAGATAAGGATATTCACGATCTGACCATTGATGAAAAATATCAGCTACTTTTGGGCATAATTTTACCTGAGGTACGTAAGGCTATTGATCGTCATATGCCACGTATCACGGGTAGTAAAACCTTTAAACCTAAATCGCTGTCTACTGTTTTTCAGCAAGAGAAAAACATTTACTTGGTTGCTTTCCCTGTTGAAAATCCTGATACGGGTGAAATCACTGTCAATGCTCCAGACGAACGTGCGATCGCACAATCGTTGCACCCAAATGAACAACTGAAGTTTAATGTTGAGGGTGCCGATTGGTATGCTTATAGTGAAAACTACGGTACGAGTGAAGAGAAGCTATTCGTAAAATTCATTTCGACTCAAATTGATGCCCTTAAACGTCAATATAAAGATGCTGAAATTTACTTAATACGTAATGAGCTAGACTACTGGTTATTTAGTCCTGTTGATGGCCGTAGATTCAGTCCAGACTATATGTTGATCGTGAATGATACGGTGAACCAAGAGATGTACTATCAATGTTTGATTGAGCCTAAAGGCGGTCATTTGTTGGTGAATGACGAGTGGAAGGAAGAAGTACTGATCAGCTTGAGTGACGAGAGTTCTGTAATTTTTGATCCAGTTGAAGAGGATGACGAAGGTTATAAGAGCTTCTTAAAAGAGGTGGAGAGTATGGGCTATAAAGAGATTAAGTGTTTAGGCTTCAAGTTCTTTAATAGCGATCCTCGTGGTGAAACTGATTTTGCATTGGATTTTAGGGCAACATTGCCACACTAATCTTGAAAACATTGACTCAAAAAGAAGCCCCGATATTCGGGGCTTTTTCATATCTGATTTTACATATCGAACGACTGTCCACGTTCGTTAGTTTTGTGTAAGCATCCGGCTAACACAGCCTTACCAAGCGATCCTATAAGCCTTAATTTAGTTCCCACCTAAAAACAAGTGGGGACTTAATCCATGAACATGGATATATATTCAGCAACACCTCCTGTTGCTAAAAAACGCAGAACATACAGCAAAGAATTCAAACTCAGTATTGTCAATGCCTGTAAAAATCCTAATACCTCGATCGCTTCGGTCGCACTGCAACATAGTATTAATGCCAACCTTGTCAGTCGTTGGATCAGGATCTTCAGCCATCATGAGGGTGCCGTGCAGGATCCTACTCATGTGAATCCAGCATTTATTGCTTTGCCTTACACTGCTGCAATCAGCCAACCTATTGATGAGAGGATCACGTTGTGTATCACCGTGCCTCATACGAATAATGATATTCAGCTAAAATGGCAGACATCAGAAATACCTGCCTTGGCAGAATTACTCAAGGCACTTGCAACATGATCCGCATTGATGAAATCTGGTTGTCTACTCAGCCCATGGACATGCGTGCAGGTATGGATACGACCATGGCTCAGGTGGTGAGAGCCTTTGGCTACATCAAACCGCATTGTGCTTACCTGTTCTGTAATAAACGTGGCCATCGCATGAAAGTACTGATGTGGTTCTAGGATTTTAGACCACGCCTATAAGTGATAATCTACTCCCCAATAAGCATGGGAAATGCTTGTTTTTGGAGTCAACCATGACACGAAGAAAACGTCGTAATCATTCAGCAGAGTTTAAAGTTAAAGTTGCTCTCGCAGCAATTAAAGGCGACCACACACTCGCTGAACTTTCTACTCAATTCGATTTACATCAAAACCAAATCATCGATTGGAAAAATCAACTGCTTGAGCAATCAGTCAATATTTTTTCACGACCAACAGCACAACAAGAACCAGAGATTGACCTCAAAGCTCTACATGCCAAGATAGGACATCAGGCATTGCAAATTGATTTTTTAGAAGGTGCGCTCAGAAAAATAGGGCAGCTGAGCGGCAAAAAATGATCGATAAGACCCATCAACTTTCGGTACGACAACAATCGCAATTGATTCAAATCAATCGCAGTACGTTGTATTACAAGTCCAAAGAGATTTCATCAACTGATTTGAGTTTGATGCGCCTGATCGATGAAATTCATCTCGACTACCCCTTTATGGGCAGTCGAATGATACGAGATATGCTACAGCGTCAAGGGCATCAAATAGGTCGGCGTAAAGTCCGACGTTTAATGCGCTTGATGGGAATACATGCCTTGTATCCAAAACCCAATACCAGTAAGCCTAATCTTGCACACCGTATTTTCCCATATCTGTTGAAAAACATGGTCATCGATCACTCTAATCAAGTCTGGTGTACAGATATAACGTACATTCCTATGGCTAAAGGCTTTGTCTATCTGTGTGCAATTATAGATTGGCATAGTCGTAAAGTACTGGCTCATCGTGTATCGATCAGTATGGAAACAGGCTTTTGCATAGATGCGTTGCAAGAAGCAATTGTGAAATATGGTTGTCCTGAGGTGTTTAATACAGACCAAGGCAGTCAATTCACAAGCGAGGCATTTTTGAATGAGTTAAAATTGCGAAATATCCGTATCAGTATGGATGGGAAAGGACGATGGATGGATAATGTAATGATTGAGCGTTTATGGCGCAGCGTGAAGCATGAGGAAGTCTATTTGAAGGCTTACGATACGGTTAAACAAGCGAAACAATCAATTGCTGAATATTTGGATTTTTATAACATGATACGTCCTCATTCAAGTTTGAATAAGGCAACACCGGATGAATTTTATGATCAACATTTACTAAAAGTAATGGCAGCATAATTTAAATATTTAGAGCGGATTTATCACTTATAAAACTGAATTGAGTGGTCTAATTAACGGAACCACATTAGTACTGGTACATGATGGACTGGGCATCTGGCTGTGTGCCCGGCGGCTGGAACAGGGCAAATTTCACTGGGCTCAAGTTCACCAAGGTGAAACCGTGGCCCTCAGCCCGGAACAGTTACAGGCACTGATCCAAGGTTTGCCCTGGCAGCGCATTGGACGACAGCAGGTGGTGACGATGCTTTAAACCAGGCTGTTCCATTCTGCTATTCTCCAAACGTTCTATTTCATTCTTCTCATGACCTCAGGCATACTGCGGTCATGAATACGCTGCCTGACTTAAGCCAACTGACCCATGAACAACTGCTGGAATTCACCAGACAGTTGGCGATGCAGCATCAGTCTCTAGCACAATCAAATCAAGAATTAGAAAAATCAAACCAGCAATTGGATGCCAAAGTTCAACATCTTGAAGTCACCAATCAGCAATTAGATTCTAAAGTTCAACATCTTTCTATTCTCAATCAAAAATACGAGCATGAACTCGCACTATTTAAACAGCACAAATTCGGCAGTAAAAACGAACATCTCACTGCAAAACAAATCCACCTGTGGGATGAAGCGGTTGAAGAAGATATTGCTGCGGTTGATCTAGAACTGGAACGGCTAAATGCAGATAAAACCGATGCAGCGACACAGAAAGCCAAAACCAATAAACCTAAACGTCGACCACTGCCAGATCATCTACACACCATCCGTATTGAGCATGAACCTGCATCAACCCAATGCGCTTGTGGCTGCCAACTCCGTCGTATCGGCGAAGATGTCAGTGAAAAACTGCATTTCAGACCGGCACAGTTCTATAAGGAACAGCATGTGCGTGGTAAATGGGTCTGTGATCAGTGTGACACCCTGACTCAGCAAGCGATGCCCGCCTATGTGATTGATAAAGGCATTGCTTCACCTGAACTGCTCAGCCATGTTTTGGTATCGAAATATGCCGATCATTTGCCGCTGTACCGTCAACGTCTGATCTATCAGCGGGCGGGAATCGAACTTTCTAGATCAACTTTATCTGACTGGATAGGTCGCTGTGGTGTAGAACTGGAACCTCTAGCCAATGCCTTAAAAGAGGTGGTACTACAACAGCAGGTGCTGCATGCAGATGAAACACCGGTCACCATCATGCGGATGGGTGAGAATGATAAAAAACCGAAGAAAGGTTATGTCTGGGCCTATGCCACTACACAGTACAATCCAGTTCAGGCGGTGATCTATGACTTTCAGGATAGTCGTTCAGGCCAGCATGCTGCAGAGTTCTTGAAAGGCTGGCAGGGTTATCTAGTCTGTGATGATTACAGTGGTTATAAAGCACGCTTTAAATCAGGCCAGGTCATTGAGGTGGGCTGCATGGCCCATGCACGTCGTAAATTCCATGAACTGCATGTAACTGGGAAAAGTCAGGTCGCTGAACAGGCATTAGTGCTGATTCAGAAACTGTATGCGATAGAAGCAGAGCTCAGGAAAAAGACCGATGGTACAGCGGAAGACCGCCGCGAATACCGACAACAGCATAGTCAACCAGTGATGCAACAACTATATGAATGGCTCAACCAACATCATCTGACAGTGCCATCGAGTTCTCCCACCGCCAAGGCCATCAATTACACTCTGAAGCGTTGGCCAGCTTTAAGCCGCTATCTGGATGATGGCAATCTACCTATTTGCAATAATTGGGTCGAGAATCAGATGCGTCCCTGGGCGTTGGGGCGCAAGAACTGGCTGTTTGCAGGTTCGCTGCGCAGTGGTCAGCGAGCGGCAAACATCATGACGTTAATCCAGTCAGCAAAGCTGAATGGCTTGGATCCGTATGCCTATTTAAGTGATGTGCTGAAAAGGCTGCCGACACATAAAGTGACCCAGATTGAAGAGTTACTGCCACACTGCTGGAAACCTAAATCGAATTAAAATTGGTATGGGATTCAGCGGACGCTTACGACTATTCTGAAAGAGAATAGTCTTTAATTTTTATACTAGAGATAAAGTGAGAAAGGATAAAAATGTTTATAGATGCTTTATCTAGTTTTCTTGAAAAATTAGCCTCAGAAAAAGATTTAGATGAATGGTATTTATCTACTTTCATTGATGAAAATGTTTGTTCGTTATTACCAGCAGAAGCTTTTGAGTTTTCTTCACATGCTATAAAGCTTCTTAAAGATGATGCTCAACCAAACTATACATATGAACTACTAACGATTTTATTAGCTCTACAACGTCAGTCTGATACAGCACAAATACCTGAAATTCTAAAAAATAGTCCTAATTTTTTTGATGAAATTCTTAAAAAGAATAGAGGTGGTCCCACTTGTTTGAACAACTAAAAGCGTATTTATAAGTGATATTCCGCTCTAGTTAAGCCACCTTGTTTTGTTGGGGTAGCTGATCATAGTAAAACTCATTTGGTGTCATTTTGTCTAGACTCGAATGAGGTCGTTTCAAATTATAAAACTCAAAATATGCACTTAATTGCTTTTTCGCATCTGTGACACTGCTATAAGCTTTGAGATACACCTCTTCATATTTAACGCTCCGCCATAATCGTTCAACCATCACATTATCTACCCATCGACCTTTACCATCCATACTGATTTGAATGCCATTTGATTTCAATACATCAATAAATGCATCACTGGTAAACTGGCTGCCTTGGTCTGTATTAAATATTTCAGGTCGACCATATTTTTCAATCGCTTCATTTAAAGCCGAAATACAAAAATCCACCTCCATACTAATCGATACCCTATGCGCAAGTACCTTGCGGCTATGCCAATCAATCACAGCACATAAATAAACAAAGCCTTTTGCCATAGGGATATACGTTATATCCGTAGACCACACTTGATTACTGCGCTGAATAGCCAACCCTTTGAGCAGATATGGATATTTACGGTGAGCTTGATTAGCCTGGCTTAAATTTGGTTTGCAATATAACGCCTGAATACCCATTTTCTTCATTAAAGTACGTGTATGACGTCGTCCTATATGATGTCCTTGACGATTCAACAAATCACGCATCATACGACTGCCTGCAAAAGGATATTGCATATGTAATTCATCAATACATCGCATCAGCTTCAGATCTGATGCACTCACAGGTTTTGGGCGATAGTAATAACAACCACGGGAGACTTTCAGCAGCTTAGCTTGCTTAGATACTGAAATCTGAAGTGAGTCGTCGATTAACTTTTGTGGTTGAAGCGGCCCAGTTTCTTCAACACACCTTCTAAAAAATCAATTTCTAATGCCTGCTCACCGATTTTTGCATGTAGTTTTTTTAGATCGATGGGTGGTTCTGTTGGAGCTTTTGATTGATCGAAAGCTTGCGAGGAAGCTGAGATCAATTGATTTTTCCAGTCAATAATTTGGTTTTGATGAACATCAAACTCAGCACTCAATTCAGCAAGTGTTTTTTCTGCTTTAATCGCAGCAAGTGCTACCTTAGCTTTAAAATCATTTGAATGATTTCTTCTTGGTCTACGTGCCATAAAATACTCCATATATTGATGTTTATAACATCATTTGAGGAGCAGAATATCACTTATAGGAGTTGTTCAAATTTACGGATCCATCTCTGAATCCTGAAAAATATTTTCTAAATTTAGCTCATGAGTTGGCCCAAAATTATCGAATACAATTATAAATTTTACTGGCTCAAAGTACTTCAGCCATTACTCATCAAAGAAAACCATTCCTTCATAAGGATTTTTTCTACAGCTTTCCAAACGAGTAGATAAGTTACCTACATGGACTTCTAATTTATGTCCATCAGGATCTAAAAAATATATAGATTCCCCTTCGCTTTGATTATTTTTCCATTCACGAATGTTCATCATTTTAATTTTCTGGCGGAATTCATCTATATTATCTTCACTAATACTAAAACAGTAATGGGTATAGTCTGAACTTATGCTCACCTCATCAAGTGATAAGCAAAGCCATAATTCTCCAAGACTTAAATAAGCACCTTTTTTCCATTTGGCTTTAGGAGTAAAACCTAAAATATCCTTATAAAAATTAAAACTGCGATCAACATTTGCTACTGAAATAGTCAGGTGATTTAATCCACTTAATTTCATAAATACGCTTCTCTTTTTATCTCGATTTAAGCCATCCAC
>NZ_CP067020.1 GCF_016599715.1 Acinetobacter sp. CS-2 | reverse complement strand
AAATCAATCCTTAAAAAGTCATTAATTTAGCAAAAGTAACACTTATATAGCTGAAATTGTTGAATTTAGTTTTTTCAGGAAAAGTAAAGTAGGTTTATTTTTTGTTGTGTATTTTAGCCAGTAGATTGAGAGGTGGTTCCACTTGTTTGAACAACTAAAAGCGTATTTATAAGTGATATTCCGCTCTAGTTAAGCCACCTTGTTTTGTTGGGGTAGCTGATCATAGTAAAACTCATTTGGTGTCATTTTGTCTAGACTCGAATGAGGTCGTTTCAGATTATAAAACTCAAAATATGCACTCAATTGCTTTTTCGCATCTGTGACACTGCTATAAGCTTTGAGATACACCTCTTCATATTTAACGCTCCGCCATAATCGTTCAACCATCACATTATCTACCCATCGACCTTTACCATCCATACTGATTTGAATGCCATTTGATTTCAATACATCAATAAATGCATCACTGGTGAACTGACTGCCTTGGTCTGTATTCAATATTTCAGGTGATCCATATTTTTCAATCGCTTCATTTAAAGCCGAAATACAAAAATCCACCTCCATACTAATCGATACCCTATGCGCAAGTACCTTGCGGCTATGCCAATCAATCACAGCACATAAATAAACAAAGCCTTTTGCCATAGGGATATACGTTATATCAGTAGACCACACTTGATTACTGCGCTGAATAGCCAATCCTTTGAGCAGATATGGATATTTACGGTGAGCTTGATTAGCCTGGCTTAAATTTGGTTTGCAATATAACGCCTGAATACCCATTTTCTTCATTAAAGTACGTGTATGACGTCGTCCTATATGATGCCCTTGACGATTCAACAAATCACGCATCATACGACTGCCTGCAAAAGGATATTGCATATGTAATTCATCAATACATCGCATCAGCTTCAGATCTGATGAGCTAACAGGTTTTGGGCGATAATAATAACAACCACGAGAGACTTTCAGTAACTTAGCTTGTTTAGATACTGAAATCTGAAGTGAGTGATCGATTAACTTTTGTGGTTGAAGCGGCCCAGTTTCTTCAACACACCTTCTAAAAAATCAATTTCTAATGCCTGCTCACCGATTTTTGCATGTAACTTTTTAAGATCAATGGGAGGTTCTGATGGAGCTTTTGATTGATCGAAAGCTTGTGAGGAAGCTGAGATCAATTGATTTTTCCAGTCAATAATTTGGTTTTGATGAACATCAAACTCAGAACTCAATTCAGCAAGTGTTTTTTCTGCTTTGATCGCAGCAAGTGCTACCTTAGCCTTAAAGTCGTTTGAATGATTTCTTCTTGGTCTACGTGCCATAAAATACTCCATATATTGATGTTTATAACATCATTTGAGGAGCAGAGTATCACTTATAGGAGTTGTTCAAATTTCCGGATCCATCTCTATTGGGACATATAAAAAATAAAATTAGTTAATGAAGATGATCTAAAATTAACATAATACACCTTATACGAAATGCTTATATATTTTCCTTATTTTTCAATGATATAGTGTAATTTAAGAAGCCCAACACGCCATGCTTGGGCTTTTTTATCTTTTTAACCCGTTTCACGTTTACTATTTAATCAATGTTCCACGACTTTGATTAGCTTAAATGAATAATCATTGCTTCTGTTTCTGTTCTTTTTGGCGTTCTTCCAGCTCTTTTTTAAATGTTTTTTTGTCCTGGTAGGATGCAATCAGCATGATTGGGATCAGTACTGGAGCAACCACAATGCCCAGGGCGATGTCTTTCAGTTTTGGCATGATCTTTCACCCTTATTGCTCAGTCATTATCAAAGACGGCATTCAGCACACGGCCAAATAAACCACGTTTTTTGTGTTGTGGCACTGCCACATTTTGCAACGTGGCATGCTGTAGCGTTTGGGTGTGGTATGCCGTAGTTTCTTGCTGTGGCACTGCCACATTTTCTGCAATATTTAATTCATTATTCTTTTTATTATCATTGTCTTGTTGTGTTGTCGCATGCTGTGGCATATCTGTGTCGCATGCCGTAGCATCTTGTTGTGGTGCTGCTGTGACAGGTGCAACACTTTTCAGCTCAATGAGTGTTTGCATACGGTCAATTTGTTGCATTAACCGTTCTTCACGTTCTTGGTATTTTTTGACTTCATTTTCTAAATGGGCAATAAGTTTTTTTGTAGATTCATCACCTTCTTGCTTAGATGATTCAATTTTTTGAGATGTTTGCTCAGGTTCTCCAAAGCATCGGATGACCTCTGCTAGATCGAATTGTCCATCACTGGAGCGTGATAAACGTCCATTACGTACAGCTCTGTAAATGGTTGATCTATCCACATGAAATTTTTTAGATACTTCACTTAGTGATAACTTAGCCATTTACGGTGTCCTTTTTATTTGATGGCATGTATCCCACTTTTTTTAGGTATGGGGCTAGTTCTTTGATTTTTTCAGAGTCTTGTAGCATCTCAGCAATACGAACAGCAAATTGAGGATAGCTTTCAGTTCCTTGTGAATAGCGACCCATTTCAGGGAGTTCTGAAAGTTTGTTTGCAAACATATGCCGTTGAGCATCGGTCATCTTTGAAAAAAGGTCTAAGGTATTCGGATCTCTTTCTATTGATTGATTATCCTTTTTCTTCTGTTTAAACGTAAAAGAAAAACCTGAAATTGATCGACCTCTTTTGTGTTGTTCATACTTCACTGTGATATCTGTATGTTCGTTAATTTGTTTAATAGCAAGCTCAAGTACACTAGTTTTAAAGCGTTCCATACGCTTGTACTCTGTATCGAGTACGCCAATTCTTTGACGGAAATCACTTAGCTCTATAACAGGAGTAGAGCCAGTACTTCTCCAAGCAATTAATAATTCATATAAGCGAACAGCATAAGCACTGCTGAGATTACTAACTTGCTGCAATTCGTATTTAGTGAAATGCTCTTCTAAGCGTGTAATTAAGGGAACTATGGCTGGGGCAAAGATAAGTTTAACCACTGCTTCATTATCTACATATCCAATTTCACTAACCCAACGGGATCTATAGTTCTCAATATTCCCTCGTTCATTTATTTTTTGATAGCTAAATTGTCTTGCAAATAAATCATTACACGCATCTTTTAATGCTTGATAAGCCGTATTGCGATGTACGCCAAATTGATTGATATAGCCTTCTGCATGTACTTCAAGGGGATCATTAGCATTAATACCTTTCCCGCTTTCTCTTGCCTCAACAATGGCCAATAAAATTAAACGTTGTTCTACTAAATCTAAGTTATAGCTTGCATTAATTAAGGCATTGTCTTTTACAACTAATTCTCTCATGAAGCACCAATATTATTTATTATGCTATGACACAATAATTAATTTTAGTGCTATAAGCAAGGTAAACGGTGTCATATAGCAAGGTAAACGGTGTCATATAGCAAGGTAAACGGTGTCATATAGCAAGGTAAACGGTGTCATATAGGTTTTGAATCCCTTGTGAATAAAGGGTTTCAGCATGTCTAAAAGCATTTAAAAACTTTAAAATAATTAAAAGCCCAGGCAAAGAAAAATTGCCCTTGGTTTTCGCTACGCTCAAACTTTATTGAATCTCGCTTTCGCTCGATTCGTCGGGGCAATTTTTTGGCTCATCTCGTTGTGACTTTAATAAAAAGCAAAAGCACGATGAATTCGCTTCGCTCATAGAGCTTTTTTACTCGCTGCGCTCGATCTAGACTCAATTTTCTGCATGTAATTTACGCTTATTTAGGCTTCACAGCCTAAAAAGCTGTTTTTCAGAGGGTCTAAGCGCGAATTTCAGCGATTTCACTCGTAGACACTCGTTCTGTACCTTCCAGTGTGGATTTGAGCTTAAATCGCAAACAGGCAGCATTTAGAGCTACATTTAAAGAGGATTCAGATTAATTCCTTATCATTTGTTCCATGATCAAATTTAAATTTCTCAGGTCGCTTCTGTAGATTTTCAAGATTTCTTTGAGCATTCGTTATTTTTTGGCTAGAACTAGAAGCAGTATCCAGGTCCACTGATTTTTCTATTTTATTTGAATGTGGCTTTTTTTCACTGATTCCCATTTTGCTCAAATTTCGTAAAACTGAACTGTAAGAAATATTCTTCGCTAGCTCAGGTAAATCAGCGTGGATTTCCTTAATTGTATAACCAGATTCCAGCCGTTTTTCTATTTCTGGTAATACAGAGATGATGAATTTCTTTGCGCCATGTCTGGTGACCATAATTACTTCCTCTTTCTTTAATTTATGCAATTATGTGCAACTATATGCAATTAAGAGCTTTTATACGATTTTATATGAAATTATCTGCAACTATAAGCTTTTAAATGGTTTTTATTCATTTTGATGTGCAATTATATGCGTTTATGTGCAATTGAACTTTCAGTGATATTGGCAAGATGTGTAATGTTATATAACATGGCAAGCCTTAGTTATATAAATTACCCCCTTATTCGCTATTCAGCTCAACGGTTCATCTTGTCCTGCGGAGCTGTTGGCATAGCCAAAATACAGTAGAAATTAGAAAAAATGCCGAAACGGATACGCCAAAAAGTAATACAAGTAGTTGTCACTGAAGCTGAGAAAAAGCAAATAGAAGAGTCTGCTGCAATGGGAAATTTATCTGCTTCTCAATATTTGCGTGATCTTGGACTTGGCTATCAGCCGAAAAGCCTAACGGATGTAAAAAACATCCAGGAGATCCGCAGCCTGAAAGCAGATTTGAATAAAGTGGGCGGTTTGCTGAAAAATCTCATGAGTGGTGAGTTAACAGATCCGAAAGAAATCAGATCTAGGGTCAATGGCTTACTGCTAGACTTTTCCAGGAATCAAAATTCGATTGATTTGTTCATTTCAAAAGTCAGATCCACGATCAAATTTTAAGACAGGACATTTCTATTTGAGGCTTACAACGGAATTTCGTATATGAGATTTCATGTTAAATTTTTTATATCAAAATTTCAAAGTGTACTGATGAGTACACTTTTAATGGGTTCTAACACCCGAATTTCGTATATGAGATTTTATGTTAAATAAAAACTACTTTGCAACTTCAACAATTGCAGGTACTTCAAAGCGTTTTCCTTTTGTTGTCACTGCAAAAATTTTAGGGGGGGATTACCCCTTCACAGAATCAAATTAAAGCTCTTTATAGAAATGTCCGGTTTCTCCAAAGTAAAAATGTCCGCTTTTAGAATATGCACTTTTGCGATTATTGAAGCGGACGGTTTGATATGTTGGTGTCTATGTCGGATAAAGAACTTAAACGATTGTCGATCTTGCAGGAAATCTGCGATCAACGCATAACTCAATCCCAGGCTGCTCAGCTACTTCATATTTCAGAACGTCAGATCAGACGCTTACTGCAGAAATATAAAGCTCAAGGCCCAGCTGCATTAGCCCATGCCGGTCGTGGCCAATCCAGCAATTCCAGGCTTCCTGAAGAACTCAGACTCAAGTGCCTCAATATTGTTTCTGACCAACTGCATGGTTTCGGACCCACTTTAGCGCATGAAAAGCTCACCACCGTGCATGGATTCGATCTTTCAGTAGAAACCCTGCGTTGCTGGATGATTGCAGCCGATTTGTGGATTCCTCGCTCCAAGCGCCTGAAACGCCCATATCAGCCTCGATATAACCGGGATTGTTATGGTGAACTGATCCAGATTGATGGCTCTCACCATGACTGGTTCGAAGGACGCGCTGCTAAATGCTGTCTGCTGGTGTTTATTGATGATGCCACAGGCAAATTACAGCATTTACGCTTCTGTGAATCAGAATCAGCCTTTGACTATATGATTTCGACACGCCTGTATGTCGAACAGCACGGTAAGCCATTGGCGTTTTACAGCGACAAACATTCAGTCTTTAGAGTGAATCAAAGCAGCAAGAAAGACACCAAGATTACGCAATTTGGACGCGTACTCAGTACCCTCAATATCGATATCATCTTCGCTAACTCACCCCAGGCCAAAGGCCGTGTGGAACGTGCCAACAGAACCCTTCAGGACCGTCTGATCAAGGAGATGCGCCTGGAAGGTATCAGTTCGATTGCAGATGCGAATCAGTGGTTGCCCTGTTTTATCGAGCAGTTCAATCTCAAGTTTACAAAGATGGCTTTTAATCCCAAGGATCTACACCGCTCTGTCACCGAAACAGCTGAGCAATTAGATGATATTTTTACCTGGCGTGAACCCCGCAGAGTCACCAATAGCCTGACCATTACTTATGATAAATGCGTATATCTCCTGGAGAAGACAGAAGAAAATCAGAAGCTAATCGGTAAATATCTTGAGTTTCTGGAATACCCGGATGGTACTGTAGCTATCATGCACAAAGGCCGGAAGATCAATTACAGTATCTTCGATAAATTAAGTCAGCTGAACCAGCGAGAGATTGTTGAGAATAAACGTTTGAGTTCAGTCTTGGCTCATATCCAGCAACAGCATGAAGAATTAGAACAGCAAAACAAACGTAATCGTTCTCAAAAGATGCCAAGCAGACGTGCACAGAAAACAGCAGTTCAACAAAGAAATCTGAATCCTGTGCTTGACTTGGAAATGTCCATATAGGACATTTCTATTTGGTTATTAGGTAGGACATTTCTACTTGGGAATAACAGAACATGTTAGAAAAACCATTTAAACAATAAAAAACCCCAGCATCCTGCCGGGGTTTTTCGTATGGGTTCACTCGGTATAACTCCTGTCGTACCTTACAGTCCTTGTGCGTATCTATGTTCTTATTATTGTGTGGAACTTCCTGTTCCTGATGAATCCATCATAGGAAATTGCAGCCAGGTCGTACAGGCGCAAAGGGCCGTAATTGACGTAAGCAAATGCGTACAAGACCGGCTAAAAACTGTCCCAGGTTTATCCGCAGGAAATGGGGATAATTTTAGATCCTGGGACGTTGAGAACATTGGAAAAACCGAAAAATTGACTACTTTTTAAACAAAATTATTGGCAAGAAGTATCAAAACCGCTCATAAAAAAGCCGACTTGTTTCAAAATCGGCTTTTTGTGGTTTTTGTGATCAGGATTAAATTTTTAAGCAGTTGATATTTCAATTAATATACAAGTGTACTTCGTATAACCGCCATTATGTTAAATGAGCGGTTTCTAGACTCCCGCACAAGCAAATGCAAATGCTATAACACAAAACTGTAGAATCATTAAGGGTGGGAAAAAGACATGAGTGATGGTCCATAAGCAGGCGATAGGAGTAACTATCCATCTCCCTCTTTTACCAGATGCAGTAACAATAATAAAAATAATTATTTGATAAATAATTACTCCAACACTAAGAATTACCATTTTTTTCAAATATAGAAAATTTTATCTGAATTATAAAAAAAAATTATTTAATATCAAATATTAAATTTTTTATACTCAATTTTTATCTTTAGTTATTATTTGAAACAGGCTTTTGATCATTTAATTCCTAAAATCTAACCTAAAAGAGCTGAGATACAACCGTTAGAGAAATATTTTTAGTAGGTTTAATCAGTATCATCTTTTAGTAGTTTTTTGAAAAAATGGTCTATCTAATTTGTTAAAATTTTGAAAAAATTAGTTTTTTTTCAGATATAAGTTTTAACAATGATTGACTATTACCAATTTCTGAATGTATCTAATCAGGCTTCTAGTCAAGAAATAAAATATGCTTATAGAAAGCTGGCTCAAAAATTTCATCCAGATCGCTACAAAGCACATGATGCTGAAGACAAAATGAAATTTTTGAATGAAATAAAAGATATATTATTGAGTGAGATAAAAAGGTCTGAGTATGATGAACAATTGAGATCATTTATCACTTTTAAAAAAAAACAAGAATCGCAATATAGTTCAAAGTCTCAAGGTGAAAAATTTTCTAGAGAAAAGGCAGAACATGATGCCCGAGAAGATGCTAAGAAATCTGCTAGAGAAAAGGCAGAACATGATGCCCGAGAAGATGCTAAGAAATCTGCTAGAGAAAAGGCAGAACATGATGCCCGAGAAGATGCTAAGAAATCTGCTAGAGAAAAGGCAGAACATGATGCCCGAGAAGATGCTAAGAAATCTGCTAAAGATAATAAACATATTTTTCTATCATCATTATTTATAATTTTTTTATTCGTCATTATTGGTAGTTATTTGAAACTAACTTCATCAAATACTTCAGTACAGCAATTAGAAGAAATATCAGTTGAAGGAAACCAAGAGATTGGAGAAGATAATTTTATTGAAGAAAATCAAGAGATTGAAGAGGATAATTTTATTGAAGAAAACCAACAGATTAAAGAAAGACCTAATATCATTGATCAGCAAAATACTTTTAACGAAGAGCCAAATTTAAAAGAAAAAGAGCCTGTTAAGCAGAATAATTTAAAAGAAAAAGAGCCTGTTAAGCAGAATAATTTAAAAGAAAAAGAGCCTGTTAAGCAGGATAATTTAAAAGAAAAAGAGCCTGTTAAGCAGGATAATTTAAAAGAAAAAGAGCCTGTTAAGCAGAATAATTTAAAAGAAAAAGAGCTTATTAAGCAGGATAATTTAAAAGAAAAAGAATCAGAGAAACTTTCAATCAGTAATGAGGATTTTTTTAGTTAATTAATAAATTAGGACTTACGCACTATTACTTATAGATTCTCTGTGGTAGCAGATGATTTTTATCGAGAATAAAGTCATCAATGAAGTTTTTGATCATTGGTCTAAATAATTTCTTCTGCCAACGATATATATTTTCAAAGATCCGCTCAAACTGGTTCTTTTGTATCTCAACGTAGGCCATCAAGGCTGAAAAAATATGATTCAAAATCAGTTTAGATCGTCTTACTTGAAACTTTTCAATATGACAAACCTGTTTAATCACCCGGTGATATTGCTCTATTTTCCAATGACTTGAATGTAATTCATGAAAACCTTCAAAGGACAATAAATCATCTTCATCTTGATGCACAATATAAAACCTCTGCTGTTCTTTTAACTGAGTCTTAAATAATTGTACAAAGCCAAAATCTTTGAGCCAGATCACTTGACCCTGATGGAAATCTGGCAATAAGCGCAGTTGAAACCATTGTCCTTTTTCTGGGGAAACCTTACGGTTACAGTCGATACCAAACATAAATCGAATACCATATTTTCTTATGGTTTTTAGATTTCCAGTCGATGAATACCAACTATCACCTGTAATAAATTGAATCTTTGCACCCCAACTGAGTACTTCACTTAACATATCCATAAAGTAATCATTCTTGGTTTTACTTTCAGATTTGTCATAAATTCGGAAATTAATTGGAATATTTTGACCATTTCGATCTGTCGCATACAAGGTAATGAGATTAATACCCTTGACGGATCGGTGGTGTTTGCCTGACCAAAAATAGCTAACCAAGTCCATATGTTGACTATATGGTTTATCTAAAACAGTATCATCAATACTGACTATAAGTTTATTATTATCAATATGTTGAATTGATTCTTGATATAGGTCGTGAGGTGTGTAGTCTTCACGCTCTAGAAAGCGATTTACACTATCATGCGAGATATTATAAGTCTCGGCAAGTTGTGTGCAGCTAATAGAGTTCGGTTCTGTCATGAGAAAGCCCATATAAATGGGTAATGTACAAGTTGCTGTAGAAGCATGTTTAATTCGTCTGATCACAGATACTTTATAAAGTATTTTAATACTTTTTTGAATCCGTCAATGCGTAAGTCCTATAAATTTAAGTTTTGTATGAATAATTATATATTCATACAAAACGCTTTTTCTCTTAATTATTTAACGACATGGAAAAGCTTTTAATGAGATTTCACCTATTTGTGCTAACTGTTCGAGACTAACTCGCTCATAAAAATCACCTTCTGCTAATAATATATCTTTAGGATCATTTATAAGTTTTTGCAAAGTGTTTGGATCATACGGAATATATCCACCACTGATAAGGTCATTTTCTACAAAATCATAAATAGTGAACATTCTTTTTATTAAAAAATCAGCAGAATCACCCATCGGTTGTTTATTTTTATTTAAAAGAGTAAATGTAAAACAAGTTTTCGAAGCAGCCCAACCATGTGAGATCCAAGCATTCCCATTACTATCAATATTTTTAGATCTTAGCATCGCTTGATAGAGTAATGCTTTTGATTTAAAAACTTTAGCTTTTTCTACATTTCTTCTAAAAACTTCTTTTTTTAAAAACGCGTTAACATCCTGTACTTGATATTTGTAATTAACACCATCCATTAATATTTTTTTTTCTCCCGTAGTGAAATAAATACCATTTTCCATTACATCTTCAACTATAGAATTAATGACTTCTACATATTTATCTTCTTCAATCTTTAACTTATTGATATCTAAATTATTTTCTATTTTAAAATTCTGTTCTATAGCAAAAGCTGGTGACAAAAAAGTAAATAAAAAAGTAAATAAAATAGCTTTCTTCACAAATCAATCCTTAAAAAGTCATTAATTTAGCAAAAGTAACACTTATATAGCTGAAATTGTTGAATTTAGTTTTTTCAGGAAAAGTAAAGTAGGTTTATTTTTTGTTGTGTATTTTAGCCAGTAGATTGAGAGGTGGTTCCACTTGTTTGAACAACTAAAAGCGTATTTATAAGTGATATTCCGCTCTAGTTAAGCCACCTTGTTTTGTTGGGGTAGCTGATCATAGTAAAACTCATTTGGTGTCATTTTGTCTAGACTCGAATGAGGTCGTTTCAGATTATAAAACTCAAAATATGCACTCAATTGCTTTTTCGCATCTGTGACACTGCTATAAGCTTTGAGATACACCTCTTCATATTTAACGCTCCGCCATAATCGTTCAACCATCACATTATCTACCCATCGACCTTTACCATCCATACTGATTTGAATGCCATTTGATTTCAATACATCAATAAATGCATCACTGGTGAACTGACTGCCTTGGTCTGTATTCAATATTTCAGGTGATCCATATTTTTCAATCGCTTCATTTAAAGCCGAAATACAAAAATCCACCTCCATACTAATCGATACCCTATGCGCAAGTACCTTGCGGCTATGCCAATCAATCACAGCACATAAATAAACAAAGCCTTTTGCCATAGGGATATACGTTATATCAGTAGACCACACTTGATTACTGCGCTGAATAGCCAATCCTTTGAGCAGATATGGATATTTACGGTGAGCTTGATTAGCCTGGCTTAAATTTGGTTTGCAATATAACGCCTGAATACCCATTTTCTTCATTAAAGTACGTGTATGACGTCGTCCTATATGATGCCCTTGACGATTCAACAAATCACGCATCATACGACTGCCTGCAAAAGGATATTGCATATGTAATTCATCAATACATCGCATCAGCTTCAGATCTGATGAGCTAACAGGTTTTGGGCGATAATAATAACAACCACGAGAGACTTTCAGTAACTTAGCTTGTTTAGATACTGAAATCTGAAGTGAGTGATCGATTAACTTTTGTGGTTGAAGCGGCCCAGTTTCTTCAACACACCTTCTAAAAAATCAATTTCTAATGCCTGCTCACCGATTTTTGCATGTAACTTTTTAAGATCAATGGGAGGTTCTGATGGAGCTTTTGATTGATCGAAAGCTTGTGAGGAAGCTGAGATCAATTGATTTTTCCAGTCAATAATTTGGTTTTGATGAACATCAAACTCAGAACTCAATTCAGCAAGTGTTTTTTCTGCTTTGATCGCAGCAAGTGCTACCTTAGCCTTAAAGTCGTTTGAATGATTTCTTCTTGGTCTACGTGCCATAAAATACTCCATATATTGATGTTTATAACATCATTTGAGGAGCAGAGTATCACTTATAGGAGTTGTTCAAATTTCCGGATCCATCTCTATTGGGACATATAAAAAATAAAATTAGTTAATGAAGATGATCTAAAATTAACATAATACACCTTATACGAAATGCTTATATATTTTCCTTATTTTTCAATGATATAGTGTAATTTAAGAAGCCCAACACGCCATGCTTGGGCTTTTTTATCTTTTTAACCCGTTTCACGTTTACTATTTAATCAATGTTCCACGACTTTGATTAGCTTAAATGAATAATCATTGCTTCTGTTTCTGTTCTTTTTGGCGTTCTTCCAGCTCTTTTTTAAATGTTTTTTTGTCCTGGTAGGATGCAATCAGCATGATTGGGATCAGTACTGGAGCAACCACAATGCCCAGGGCGATGTCTTTCAGTTTTGGCATGATCTTTCACCCTTATTGCTCAGTCATTATCAAAGACGGCATTCAGCACACGGCCAAATAAACCACGTTTTTTGTGTTGTGGCACTGCCACATTTTGCAACGTGGCATGCTGTAGCGTTTGGGTGTGGTATGCCGTAGTTTCTTGCTGTGGCACTGCCACATTTTCTGCAATATTTAATTCATTATTCTTTTTATTATCATTGTCTTGTTGTGTTGTCGCATGCTGTGGCATATCTGTGTCGCATGCCGTAGCATCTTGTTGTGGTGCTGCTGTGACAGGTGCAACACTTTTCAGCTCAATGAGTGTTTGCATACGGTCAATTTGTTGCATTAACCGTTCTTCACGTTCTTGGTATTTTTTGACTTCATTTTCTAAATGGGCAATAAGTTTTTTTGTAGATTCATCACCTTCTTGCTTAGATGATTCAATTTTTTGAGATGTTTGCTCAGGTTCTCCAAAGCATCGGATGACCTCTGCTAGATCGAATTGTCCATCACTGGAGCGTGATAAACGTCCATTACGTACAGCTCTGTAAATGGTTGATCTATCCACATGAAATTTTTTAGATACTTCACTTAGTGATAACTTAGCCATTTACGGTGTCCTTTTTATTTGATGGCATGTATCCCACTTTTTTTAGGTATGGGGCTAGTTCTTTGATTTTTTCAGAGTCTTGTAGCATCTCAGCAATACGAACAGCAAATTGAGGATAGCTTTCAGTTCCTTGTGAATAGCGACCCATTTCAGGGAGTTCTGAAAGTTTGTTTGCAAACATATGCCGTTGAGCATCGGTCATCTTTGAAAAAAGGTCTAAGGTATTCGGATCTCTTTCTATTGATTGATTATCCTTTTTCTTCTGTTTAAACGTAAAAGAAAAACCTGAAATTGATCGACCTCTTTTGTGTTGTTCATACTTCACTGTGATATCTGTATGTTCGTTAATTTGTTTAATAGCAAGCTCAAGTACACTAGTTTTAAAGCGTTCCATACGCTTGTACTCTGTATCGAGTACGCCAATTCTTTGACGGAAATCACTTAGCTCTATAACAGGAGTAGAGCCAGTACTTCTCCAAGCAATTAATAATTCATATAAGCGAACAGCATAAGCACTGCTGAGATTACTAACTTGCTGCAATTCGTATTTAGTGAAATGCTCTTCTAAGCGTGTAATTAAGGGAACTATGGCTGGGGCAAAGATAAGTTTAACCACTGCTTCATTATCTACATATCCAATTTCACTAACCCAACGGGATCTATAGTTCTCAATATTCCCTCGTTCATTTATTTTTTGATAGCTAAATTGTCTTGCAAATAAATCATTACACGCATCTTTTAATGCTTGATAAGCCGTATTGCGATGTACGCCAAATTGATTGATATAGCCTTCTGCATGTACTTCAAGGGGATCATTAGCATTAATACCTTTCCCGCTTTCTCTTGCCTCAACAATGGCCAATAAAATTAAACGTTGTTCTACTAAATCTAAGTTATAGCTTGCATTAATTAAGGCATTGTCTTTTACAACTAATTCTCTCATGAAGCACCAATATTATTTATTATGCTATGACACAATAATTAATTTTAGTGCTATAAGCAAGGTAAACGGTGTCATATAGCAAGGTAAACGGTGTCATATAGCAAGGTAAACGGTGTCATATAGCAAGGTAAACGGTGTCATATAGGTTTTGAATCCCTTGTGAATAAAGGGTTTCAGCATGTCTAAAAGCATTTAAAAACTTTAAAATAATTAAAAGCCCAGGCAAAGAAAAATTGCCCTTGGTTTTCGCTACGCTCAAACTTTATTGAATCTCGCTTTCGCTCGATTCGTCGGGGCAATTTTTTGGCTCATCTCGTTGTGACTTTAATAAAAAGCAAAAGCACGATGAATTCGCTTCGCTCATAGAGCTTTTTTACTCGCTGCGCTCGATCTAGACTCAATTTTCTGCATGTAATTTACGCTTATTTAGGCTTCACAGCCTAAAAAGCTGTTTTTCAGAGGGTCTAAGCGCGAATTTCAGCGATTTCACTCGTAGACACTCGTTCTGTACCTTCCAGTGTGGATTTGAGCTTAAATCGCAAACAGGCAGCATTTAGAGCTACATTTAAAGAGGATTCAGATTAATTCCTTATCATTTGTTCCATGATCAAATTTAAATTTCTCAGGTCGCTTCTGTAGATTTTCAAGATTTCTTTGAGCATTCGTTATTTTTTGGCTAGAACTAGAAGCAGTATCCAGGTCCACTGATTTTTCTATTTTATTTGAATGTGGCTTTTTTTCACTGATTCCCATTTTGCTCAAATTTCGTAAAACTGAACTGTAAGAAATATTCTTCGCTAGCTCAGGTAAATCAGCGTGGATTTCCTTAATTGTATAACCAGATTCCAGCCGTTTTTCTATTTCTGGTAATACAGAGATGATGAATTTCTTTGCGCCATGTCTGGTGACCATAATTACTTCCTCTTTCTTTAATTTATGCAATTATGTGCAACTATATGCAATTAAGAGCTTTTATACGATTTTATATGAAATTATCTGCAACTATAAGCTTTTAAATGGTTTTTATTCATTTTGATGTGCAATTATATGCGTTTATGTGCAATTGAACTTTCAGTGATATTGGCAAGATGTGTAATGTTATATAACATGGCAAGCCTTAGTTATATAAATTACCCCCTTATTCGCTATTCAGCTCAACGGTTCATCTTGTCCTGCGGAGCTGTTGGCATAGCCAAAATACAGTAGAAATTAGAAAAAATGCCGAAACGGATACGCCAAAAAGTAATACAAGTAGTTGTCACTGAAGCTGAGAAAAAGCAAATAGAAGAGTCTGCTGCAATGGGAAATTTATCTGCTTCTCAATATTTGCGTGATCTTGGACTTGGCTATCAGCCGAAAAGCCTAACGGATGTAAAAAACATCCAGGAGATCCGCAGCCTGAAAGCAGATTTGAATAAAGTGGGCGGTTTGCTGAAAAATCTCATGAGTGGTGAGTTAACAGATCCGAAAGAAATCAGATCTAGGGTCAATGGCTTACTGCTAGACTTTTCCAGGAATCAAAATTCGATTGATTTGTTCATTTCAAAAGTCAGATCCACGATCAAATTTTAAGACAGGACATTTCTATTTGAGGCTTACAACGGAATTTCGTATATGAGATTTCATGTTAAATTTTTTATATCAAAATTTCAAAGTGTACTGATGAGTACACTTTTAATGGGTTCTAACACCCGAATTTCGTATATGAGATTTTATGTTAAATAAAAACTACTTTGCAACTTCAACAATTGCAGGTACTTCAAAGCGTTTTCCTTTTGTTGTCACTGCAAAAATTTTAGGGGGGGATTACCCCTTCACAGAATCAAATTAAAGCTCTTTATAGAAATGTCCGGTTTCTCCAAAGTAAAAATGTCCGCTTTTAGAATATGCACTTTTGCGATTATTGAAGCGGACGGTTTGATATGTTGGTGTCTATGTCGGATAAAGAACTTAAACGATTGTCGATCTTGCAGGAAATCTGCGATCAACGCATAACTCAATCCCAGGCTGCTCAGCTACTTCATATTTCAGAACGTCAGATCAGACGCTTACTGCAGAAATATAAAGCTCAAGGCCCAGCTGCATTAGCCCATGCCGGTCGTGGCCAATCCAGCAATTCCAGGCTTCCTGAAGAACTCAGACTCAAGTGCCTCAATATTGTTTCTGACCAACTGCATGGTTTCGGACCCACTTTAGCGCATGAAAAGCTCACCACCGTGCATGGATTCGATCTTTCAGTAGAAACCCTGCGTTGCTGGATGATTGCAGCCGATTTGTGGATTCCTCGCTCCAAGCGCCTGAAACGCCCATATCAGCCTCGATATAACCGGGATTGTTATGGTGAACTGATCCAGATTGATGGCTCTCACCATGACTGGTTCGAAGGACGCGCTGCTAAATGCTGTCTGCTGGTGTTTATTGATGATGCCACAGGCAAATTACAGCATTTACGCTTCTGTGAATCAGAATCAGCCTTTGACTATATGATTTCGACACGCCTGTATGTCGAACAGCACGGTAAGCCATTGGCGTTTTACAGCGACAAACATTCAGTCTTTAGAGTGAATCAAAGCAGCAAGAAAGACACCAAGATTACGCAATTTGGACGCGTACTCAGTACCCTCAATATCGATATCATCTTCGCTAACTCACCCCAGGCCAAAGGCCGTGTGGAACGTGCCAACAGAACCCTTCAGGACCGTCTGATCAAGGAGATGCGCCTGGAAGGTATCAGTTCGATTGCAGATGCGAATCAGTGGTTGCCCTGTTTTATCGAGCAGTTCAATCTCAAGTTTACAAAGATGGCTTTTAATCCCAAGGATCTACACCGCTCTGTCACCGAAACAGCTGAGCAATTAGATGATATTTTTACCTGGCGTGAACCCCGCAGAGTCACCAATAGCCTGACCATTACTTATGATAAATGCGTATATCTCCTGGAGAAGACAGAAGAAAATCAGAAGCTAATCGGTAAATATCTTGAGTTTCTGGAATACCCGGATGGTACTGTAGCTATCATGCACAAAGGCCGGAAGATCAATTACAGTATCTTCGATAAATTAAGTCAGCTGAACCAGCGAGAGATTGTTGAGAATAAACGTTTGAGTTCAGTCTTGGCTCATATCCAGCAACAGCATGAAGAATTAGAACAGCAAAACAAACGTAATCGTTCTCAAAAGATGCCAAGCAGACGTGCACAGAAAACAGCAGTTCAACAAAGAAATCTGAATCCTGTGCTTGACTTGGAAATGTCCATATAGGACATTTCTATTTGGTTATTAGGTAGGACATTTCTACTTGGGAATAACAGAACATGTTAGAAAAACCATTTAAACAATAAAAAACCCCAGCATCCTGCCGGGGTTTTTCGTATGGGTTCACTCGGTATAACTCCTGTCGTACCTTACAGTCCTTGTGCGTATCTATGTTCTTATTATTGTGTGGAACTTCCTGTTCCTGATGAATCCATCATAGGAAATTGCAGCCAGGTCGTACAGGCGCAAAGGGCCGTAATTGACGTAAGCAAATGCGTACAAGACCGGCTAAAAACTGTCCCAGGTTTATCCGCAGGAAATGGGGATAATTTTAGATCCTGGGACGTTGAGAACATTGGAAAAACCGAAAAATTGACTACTTTTTAAACAAAATTATTGGCAAGAAGTATCAAAACCGCTCATAAAAAAGCCGACTTGTTTCAAAATCGGCTTTTTGTGGTTTTTGTGATCAGGATTAAATTTTTAAGCAGTTGATATTTCAATTAATATACAAGTGTACTTCGTATAACCGCCATTATGTTAAATGAGCGGTTTCTAGACTCCCGCACAAGCAAATGCAAATGCTATAACACAAAACTGTAGAATCATTAAGGGTGGGAAAAAGACATGAGTGATGGTCCATAAGCAGGCGATAGGAGTAACTATCCATCTCCCTCTTTTACCAGATGCAGTAACAATAATAAAAATAATTATTTGATAAATAATTACTCCAACACTAAGAATTACCATTTTTTTCAAATATAGAAAATTTTATCTGAATTATAAAAAAAAATTATTTAATATCAAATATTAAATTTTTTATACTCAATTTTTATCTTTAGTTATTATTTGAAACAGGCTTTTGATCATTTAATTCCTAAAATCTAACCTAAAAGAGCTGAGATACAACCGTTAGAGAAATATTTTTAGTAGGTTTAATCAGTATCATCTTTTAGTAGTTTTTTGAAAAAATGGTCTATCTAATTTGTTAAAATTTTGAAAAAATTAGTTTTTTTTCAGATATAAGTTTTAACAATGATTGACTATTACCAATTTCTGAATGTATCTAATCAGGCTTCTAGTCAAGAAATAAAATATGCTTATAGAAAGCTGGCTCAAAAATTTCATCCAGATCGCTACAAAGCACATGATGCTGAAGACAAAATGAAATTTTTGAATGAAATAAAAGATATATTATTGAGTGAGATAAAAAGGTCTGAGTATGATGAACAATTGAGATCATTTATCACTTTTAAAAAAAAACAAGAATCGCAATATAGTTCAAAGTCTCAAGGTGAAAAATTTTCTAGAGAAAAGGCAGAACATGATGCCCGAGAAGATGCTAAGAAATCTGCTAGAGAAAAGGCAGAACATGATGCCCGAGAAGATGCTAAGAAATCTGCTAGAGAAAAGGCAGAACATGATGCCCGAGAAGATGCTAAGAAATCTGCTAGAGAAAAGGCAGAACATGATGCCCGAGAAGATGCTAAGAAATCTGCTAAAGATAATAAACATATTTTTCTATCATCATTATTTATAATTTTTTTATTCGTCATTATTGGTAGTTATTTGAAACTAACTTCATCAAATACTTCAGTACAGCAATTAGAAGAAATATCAGTTGAAGGAAACCAAGAGATTGGAGAAGATAATTTTATTGAAGAAAATCAAGAGATTGAAGAGGATAATTTTATTGAAGAAAACCAACAGATTAAAGAAAGACCTAATATCATTGATCAGCAAAATACTTTTAACGAAGAGCCAAATTTAAAAGAAAAAGAGCCTGTTAAGCAGAATAATTTAAAAGAAAAAGAGCCTGTTAAGCAGAATAATTTAAAAGAAAAAGAGCCTGTTAAGCAGGATAATTTAAAAGAAAAAGAGCCTGTTAAGCAGGATAATTTAAAAGAAAAAGAGCCTGTTAAGCAGAATAATTTAAAAGAAAAAGAGCTTATTAAGCAGGATAATTTAAAAGAAAAAGAATCAGAGAAACTTTCAATCAGTAATGAGGATTTTTTTAGTTAATTAATAAATTAGGACTTACGCACTATTACTTATAGATTCTCTGTGGTAGCAGATGATTTTTATCGAGAATAAAGTCATCAATGAAGTTTTTGATCATTGGTCTAAATAATTTCTTCTGCCAACGATATATATTTTCAAAGATCCGCTCAAACTGGTTCTTTTGTATCTCAACGTAGGCCATCAAGGCTGAAAAAATATGATTCAAAATCAGTTTAGATCGTCTTACTTGAAACTTTTCAATATGACAAACCTGTTTAATCACCCGGTGATATTGCTCTATTTTCCAATGACTTGAATGTAATTCATGAAAACCTTCAAAGGACAATAAATCATCTTCATCTTGATGCACAATATAAAACCTCTGCTGTTCTTTTAACTGAGTCTTAAATAATTGTACAAAGCCAAAATCTTTGAGCCAGATCACTTGACCCTGATGGAAATCTGGCAATAAGCGCAGTTGAAACCATTGTCCTTTTTCTGGGGAAACCTTACGGTTACAGTCGATACCAAACATAAATCGAATACCATATTTTCTTATGGTTTTTAGATTTCCAGTCGATGAATACCAACTATCACCTGTAATAAATTGAATCTTTGCACCCCAACTGAGTACTTCACTTAACATATCCATAAAGTAATCATTCTTGGTTTTACTTTCAGATTTGTCATAAATTCGGAAATTAATTGGAATATTTTGACCATTTCGATCTGTCGCATACAAGGTAATGAGATTAATACCCTTGACGGATCGGTGGTGTTTGCCTGACCAAAAATAGCTAACCAAGTCCATATGTTGACTATATGGTTTATCTAAAACAGTATCATCAATACTGACTATAAGTTTATTATTATCAATATGTTGAATTGATTCTTGATATAGGTCGTGAGGTGTGTAGTCTTCACGCTCTAGAAAGCGATTTACACTATCATGCGAGATATTATAAGTCTCGGCAAGTTGTGTGCAGCTAATAGAGTTCGGTTCTGTCATGAGAAAGCCCATATAAATGGGTAATGTACAAGTTGCTGTAGAAGCATGTTTAATTCGTCTGATCACAGATACTTTATAAAGTATTTTAATACTTTTTTGAATCCGTCAATGCGTAAGTCCTATAAATTTAAGTTTTGTATGAATAATTATATATTCATACAAAACGCTTTTTCTCTTAATTATTTAACGACATGGAAAAGCTTTTAATGAGATTTCACCTATTTGTGCTAACTGTTCGAGACTAACTCGCTCATAAAAATCACCTTCTGCTAATAATATATCTTTAGGATCATTTATAAGTTTTTGCAAAGTGTTTGGATCATACGGAATATATCCACCACTGATAAGGTCATTTTCTACAAAATCATAAATAGTGAACATTCTTTTTATTAAAAAATCAGCAGAATCACCCATCGGTTGTTTATTTTTATTTAAAAGAGTAAATGTAAAACAAGTTTTCGAAGCAGCCCAACCATGTGAGATCCAAGCATTCCCATTACTATCAATATTTTTAGATCTTAGCATCGCTTGATAGAGTAATGCTTTTGATTTAAAAACTTTAGCTTTTTCTACATTTCTTCTAAAAACTTCTTTTTTTAAAAACGCGTTAACATCCTGTACTTGATATTTGTAATTAACACCATCCATTAATATTTTTTTTTCTCCCGTAGTGAAATAAATACCATTTTCCATTACATCTTCAACTATAGAATTAATGACTTCTACATATTTATCTTCTTCAATCTTTAACTTATTGATATCTAAATTATTTTCTATTTTAAAATTCTGTTCTATAGCAAAAGCTGGTGACAAAAAAGTAAATAAAAAAGTAAATAAAATAGCTTTCTTCAC